>JBBILP010000034.1:0-9543 GCA_037444885.1 Actinomycetota bacterium
TGTGACCGGAGCGATCCAGCCTATCGGGGACCTGGCCGACATCGCGCACGAGAACGGAGCGCTGCTGGTCGTTGACGGAGCCCAGGCGGTCGGCCACCTCGACGTCTCGCTCGAGCGACTGGGTGTCGACGCGTACGCGGCCTCGGGTCACAAGGGCCTGCTCGGCCCGCAGGGTGTGGGGCTGCTCTACCTCGCGCCCGGCGTGGATCCCGACGAGCTTGTGCAGGGTGGCACCGGCGCGGGCGGCTCGGAGGAGGCCACGCAGCCCAAGGTGCGTCCGGAGCGCTACGAGGCCGGGACGCCGAACACGTCCGGCATCGCGGGCCTCGGCGCTGCCGCTCTACTCCTCGCCGAGCAGGGAGAACGCTTTCGGAGCGAGGAGAGGCGCCTCACACGCAGGCTTCACGAAGGCGTCGCCCGGATCGGCGGCTTCCGAGTACTCGGACCCCCTCCCGACGTGCCGAGAGGCCCGGTTCTCGCCGTCGTCCACGATCGCGTCGACGCCGAGCGCCTGGCCTTCTTGCTCGATAAGCGCTACGGCATCGCGGCACGCGCTGGCTTGCACTGCGCTCCATGGGCGCATTCGACGCTCGGAACTGGGGAAACAGGAGCTCTTCGGTTCGGTGTCGGGTGGTCGACCTCGGAGGCGGACGTGGACGCGACGCTGCAGGCTCTCGAAGAACTGGCATCGTGAGCGCGCGTGACCCTCGGCCATTCGTGGTCTACACATTCGAGACCACGCACGAGGCGCTGGCTGCCGAGAAGGTCATAGAGTCGGCGGGTTTGCAGGTTACGCCCATACCCACGCCGAAGAAGATAGCCGCGCTGTGCGGGATCGCCATGCGAGTGGTCCCTGAGGACGCGGAGAGGGCGGAAGGCGCGATGGTGACCCTAGGCGTCCGATGGGTGAATCGTGCGGAGATCGTGGACGTCTGAGAGGGCGCGACGGGCGCTCGGGGGCGGCTGGCTTCGTTGACACCCCCATTTGGCCGCGTCTATCCTGTCTGTAACAGTCGTCACAATCCCTTGGACACTGGCTCTCGTCGGCGCAGAGGTCGGCAGCCAGTTTTCGCACGTTCGGGCGCGCGGACAGGCTCCGAGAAGCGCCCGTTCGTTGTCGAGCGGGCACGACCGAATGGAGAGGACGCCGAAGATGGTTCCTCACGGGCAGGAACAGGGGGTGTCTGAAGCTTGCTTCAACTCAACATCTGGATAGACGTGGTGTTCGGTACGCTCTACCCCATAATCCTGGGGGCTCTCGCGATTCACTTCCTCGGCAACATCCTGACCGGTCGCGCCAAGCGGAGGTTCGTGAAGTGGGAATGGCCGCACCACGAGGGCTCGCCGATTCCCTTTCTTCCGAAGTTCCTGCACTTCCAACACGTTGCCTCGATGATCATTCTCGCGGTGACGGGCATGTACATCCGGTTCATCAACGAATTCCCCTGGCAAGGCGGGTGGGTCCGCTACGGCTTGCGCTATCTGCACTACATCGCGATGGTCATAGTCACGATCAACCTGGTGTGGAGATTGTGGTACGCCTTCTACGCGAAGAGGCGTGACTACCGCGAGTTCGCTATCACGAAGGAAGACATCGTCACGGCGCCCAAGGTCATCATGTACTACGCGTTCATCAAGCCCTCCAAGCCCCATCTCGCTAAGTACAACGTGATGCAGAAGATGACCTACACGCTCTTTGCGCCGTTACTCGTGTTGCAGGCGGTCACCGGATTCGCGTTGCTCACCCAGGAGTTCGTCTTCGGCTACAGCCCCCGAGACGTCCTGATCGGCTGGTGGCTCGGTGCGCTGGTCGGTAGTACCGATCTTGCCGGGTGGATCGCTCGCACCGTTCACTACATCATCAACTGGCTGTTCATCGTGTTGACGACGATTCACGTCTACCTGTCCGTCACCGAGGACTTCCCAGCGTTCCTCAACTTCTTCGGGCTTACGTTCCTCGACCGCGGGCATGCGCACGCCGAAGGTGGGCACGACGAGCACGGACACGGAGACGAAGACAGCTCGCACGGCCATGGCTCGGTGCCTGTACTCAGCGAGGCCGAGCAGGCATAACTGGAGGCGCGTTTTTGCTCCCGATAAGGCGCATAGCGCTTGCCGTCACGGCGGCGGCAGCACTTGCGGTTCTGGCTCTTTCGGGCACGTCGCCCGCCCGAGCGCAGGACTATGACTTGAACTTCACTCTACCGACCGCGGGGAAGTCTGGCTGCATGGTGTGTCACGCCGACAAGAACCTGGTTCGGCTGCGCGGTAGCGACTTCGTCAGCTACTGGGTGGACGGCGCTGTCCTTGACGCTTCCGCGCACGCGAAGATCATGTGCACCGGCTGCCATGTCGACTTCGCCTACAAGGCGCCGCACAACATCGGGCAGACAGATTGGCGTCGGACGGCGAAACTGTCCTGCAAGAACTGCCACAAGGAAGCGTTCGAGGCCTACAGCAAGGGTTCCCATAGCGTGTCCACCAAGCCCGGCGAGCGCGAAGACCCCAAGGCCGACCAGAAGCCGCTCTGCGGGGACTGTCACGGCGGGCACGACATCTGGGTCTTGAAGGACAACCCCGCCGGCAAGGCGCAGCTGCATGCGCGTGGTTTCGAGGTGTGCGGCAAGTGCCACAAGAAGGAGTGGCTCAACTACGACGACTACTACCATGGCGCGGCGTTCAAGAAGGGGGCGCCAGACGCGCCGTCCTGTTGGCAGTGCCATGGGAGCCATGATCTGTTGCCTTCGGATGACCGCCGAGCGCTCACCAACGAGGCGCACTTGGTGCAGACATGCGGCCAATGCCATCCGACGGCGAATGAGGAGTACGTCGCGTATTCGAAGTTCATTCACGGCAAACAGGAGGAATTGGAGCGCAATCCGGCGTATTCCGTAGTGTCGCGGGCAAGACAGGTCTTCTCCGGCTTCCTGTCGCCAGTTCGCTCCTTGTTCGGTGGTCCGCAGTGATGCAGGAGGATGGCTCTGGACGCTGATGCGGGTCAGCGCTCGGGTCGAGGAAGGGGTTCGTATGAGTAGTCCAGGGAAGAGCCGCACTACTTGGCGGACACGCGGGCTTGTGACGGTGTTAGCCCTGGTGATCGTTCTCGCGTGCGCTGTCCCCGCGATGGCGATCACAATCGACACTGAGGCCGAGGTCTTCGAGGAGTCCTGCACTCCCTGTCACGCCAGCATCGCGGACTCGAAGAGCTCGGAGATCATCTTCAAGCACGCCTTCCACCTACTCATCTCGTGCAGCAGCTGCCACACCAAGTTCCCGCACAGGCCCGAGGGCACCGCGAAGCCAGACATGAAGAAGTGCTTCGAGTGCCACGGTCTGCAGCACGGACCACAAGGCCTGCTCGCCGAAGGCGAGTGCGAGGCGTGCCATCGTACTCCGAAGGAGCGGTTGAGACCGTCCTTCCACGTCTGGGACTGGAAGGAAAAGCCGCACGTCGAGCCCAGCAAAGCGGAGATGCAGACGAAGTGCATGATGTGCCACACGGGCAAGTTCTGTGACGACTGCCATGCTAAGGAGTACGTGGACTGGAAGCCCGACAAGCCCTACAAGTTCGACACGCAGAGCGGTTGCCTAGCGTGCCACGCTAACCCTGCGCTGCAGAAGACCTCATCCACGGGCCTCAAGTCCTTCCAGGTGACCGGAGTCGACCGGTCGGCCCACGCCGATCTGACCTGTCAGCAGTGTCACGCCGACTTCAAGTACGAGCAAGGCGCGAATCGCACGAACCTCTGGACCGTCAACGCAGCGTACGCCTGCGCGGAATGCCACGAACACAAGGAAGCCGCTGCCGAGTACTACGGGTCGGTCCACGGCAAGGAGCTACGCAAGGGCAACATGAAGTCCGCTACGTGCTCCTCATGCCATCAGGGGCACAACATCCAGCGGCTCGACACGGACGCCGCGAAGCTGGAGATCCACAACGCGGCGGAGCGCGTATGCGCGCGCTGCCATATGGAGCAGTGGGAATCGTACGACGACTACTACCACGGCGCGGCGTACAAGAAGGGAGTCATCGACGCTCCCTCATGCTGGGATTGTCACGGCTACCACAACGTCCTTCCTTCGAGCGATCCGTCTTCGACGGTAGCGCCCGCCAATGTAGCGGCGACCTGCGGTCTTGAGGGGTGTCATGCGGGTTCGACGGAGTCCTTCGCTGAGGTGGCGCAGTCGTTGATCCACCAGAAGGTCGATGCGGCCAGCAACAACCCGCTGGCCCGCATTGTGGCTAAGATAAAGTCGTGGCTCAGCTAGGTAGGGTCTGGCTCATACTCGTCGCATGCGTATTGACAGGGGCGGTGGCGGGTGCCACCGCCCCTGCGCTTTCACACGCGCGCTCCGAGGTCGTCACCTCTCCGGTCATCGATCCGGGCCTCCCCGTGGCGGCCGGCGCGTGCATTCCGTGCCATGAGTCCATCGGGGTGGTCAAGAGACCCGGCCTCGTCTTCGATCACTCGACCCATCTCATGGTCGGTTGTGCCGCGTGCCACTATCGCATGAGTCACCAGAACGGGCTCGCATACGCGCCGCCGATGGAGACCTGTTTCAACTGCCATGGAGTCGCGCACGGCCCGCACGGGGAGATCGCCTCCCGGGAGTGCTCGAAGTGCCACACGAAGTCTTTCACGCTGCGTCCGCGCTGGCACACCAAGGACTGGGCGAAGAAGCCTCATGCCACGCGTGCGAATCGGGATCCGAACACCTGCCTGATGTGTCATGACGCTCCCGAGGACTGCGACCGCTGTCACCGGGAACTGGAGCTCGATATCCCGGCGATCTACCCTCTCTACGAGCCCGTCCTGCCGGTGTCACCTCGGCAGCCGCCCGTCAAGGTCACACCATATGACGGAGTCACCCCCGCCGAGTGCCTGTACTGCCACACCGACGTCGATGACTTCCCGAAGGGAAGGACCACCTTCAAGCACGCGTCCCACCTTCAGATGAACTTCCGATGCACGGTGTGTCACCCGACCTTCGCGCATCTTCCGCAAAAGACCCTGCGGCCCTCCATGACCTCGTGCTACCGGTGTCATGGCACGGTTCACTCGGCGCAAGGACTCATCGCGCCGACGGCATGTCAGTCGTGCCATCCCAAGGAGTTCGAACTCACCCCCAAGGACCACACCAAGGCGTTCCTCGCGAAGGAGCATGGGAAGCCGGCGAACTCCGACCCCTCGACATGCGCCATGTGCCACGAGCCGGAGGTCTGTGTCGAGTGCCACACCGGCCGCAGACAGCTCCCCAACGGGCGTTACACACCCAAGGTCGTGCCCGAGGGCCACAAGGAGCGAGAGTGGGTGACGGCGCACGGAGGGCGCTTCCTCTCGCAGCGCGGCGCATGCGGCTCATGCCACGACTCGAACTCGTGCAAGCGCTGCCACGTCACGGCTATGCCTCATCCGACAGAATGGCTCGTCCGGCACCCCAAGGAGGCCAAGGGCAGGCCGAAGGACTGCAAGGTATGCCATGCCGACAGATACGCATGCGAGCAGTGCCACCACAAGGGCCTTGAGTTCACCGAGCTGGTCGCGAAGAACTGCGTGGATTGCCACCCCGAGATGAAGCAGAAGCCCGCCACAGCCATCAAGAACAAGGCATTCGCCGAGCATGCGGTGCACTTCGAGGTGGCCAAGAAGAAGGACCGTCCTCACGTGTGCGATGACTGCCACCTCGGCTTCGACCTGGCGCGCGACCAAGGGCTTGGCTCCGCCATGACCGGCAACGTGACGGCTCACGACGTCAGGCTGTGCTACGGTTGCCACGGCGCGCTCGACTACCGCAACGTGTTGATCGCGCCGTATCCTGGGCTGGAACTCTGCCGCCGCTGTCACAAGGACGTGCGATTCTGATGGTCACGATGGCGCACAGATTGCCCGCGAGAAGGCTCGTCGTCACCGCGACGTGGCTCGTGGGTGCGTTGTGCGCGCTACTGGCCGCCTATCTCGTGTTCGCGGTGCTCTCCCACCGTGCCTCGGTGATCGCGTCGACTCCGGCCGCCCGCGCGGTGGGTGAGTTGACGAAAGCGGTTCGTGGTTCTCCCAACGATCTCTCTCTGCGCCTCCAGCTCGCCCAGGCGCTGACCGTTGCGGGGAGGGACGTCGAAGCGGTCGACCAGTATCAGGCCGCCTTGAAGATTCGACCCAACGACCCGAGCGCACTGGCGGGACTCGGCTTTTTAGCCATGACGCGGCGGGAATGGAGCACGGCCGAGGGCTACTGGCGCGCCGTTGTCGAGGAGCTGTCGGCGGCTTCGAACCCGGGCGGCGACCAGAACATGGAGAAGGCCTTCTTCTACCTCGGCACGTCCCTGATGGAGCAGCGTGACTACAGACAGGCGGTCGCGTACTTCAAGGAGGCGCTGCGCATCAAGAGGGACGCCGCGGACACGCACTACGCGCTGGCGTTCTGCTACAAGCAACTGGACTCGAAACAGAAGTACCGCGAGGAGCTCGAAGCCGCTTTGGCCTTCGACCCGGTCATGCCGGAGGCCAACTACGATCTGGCGATGCTGCTCCTCGAGGACGGTGACGTCGCAGGAGCCGCGGAGCACCTCAGGGTGTCCGCGGATGCCGCGCCCGGTGTCGAGAAGCCCTGGCAAGCGCTGCAGGACCTCGGCGATCCACAGAAGCGACTTGCCGCAGCCGAGTCGCTCGCAAAGACCGATCCCAAGAAGGCGCTCATCGAGGCCCGCGTGGCGGTGGCTATAGAGCCGGACAACGCGGAGGGTCTCCGCATGCTGGCGGGGCTCTATGAGCGTGCGGGCGCCAAGGACAAAGCTGTTGCGGTGTGGGAGCGCCTGCTGGTTGTGTCCCCTGGTGACGCGGACGCGGTGGCAGCGGTAGAGAGGCTCACGTCCAAGTGACGGCCGACTGGCACCCAGGCCTAGACGACCCGGAGCGCGCGCCCTCTGAGACGGCGCCGGATTCCGCTACGAAAGCACGGTCCGGCGCGGCAAGCCCGTATGGCCGAGGCGAACACGTGCCCCTCAAGCGATGGGCGCTGTTGATCATCCTGCTGCTCCTCTTGGCGTTGCTTGGGTATGCGACCTACTACTTCACGGTCAACAAGCGGCTGCCGATCCCTCGTCCCGCTGGACCCGAGGAAGTGGTGAAGCCGCCGGTCTACCTCTACTCGATAGTAGGGCAGGGTGACTCGGCGCTGGAGCGGCCGGTGGGTGTGGCCGTGTCGCCGGACAACAAGGTCTACGTTGTCGATTTCGGGAACAAGCAGGTGCGGGTTTTCGAGCGTCGCGGCGCCTACCTCTTCTCGTTCGACAAGGTCGATGACGGCCGACTCACGGCCCTGAGTAGGCCTGTCCACCTTGCGATAAGCCCCGCCGGCGAGTTATGGGTCACGGACAGGCGCGCTCGGGCGCTCTACGTGTTCAAGCTTGACGGGACCTTCGCGAGGCGCGTGGATCCGGACGGCGATCCGGCCTTCGATTGGACTCCTCTCGCGCTCGGCTTCGGCCCGGGCGGCGAGGCGTACGTGACCGACGTTGCCGATACCAAGAAACACCGATTGCTGTTCATGGACGACGCGGGGGCCGTGCGCAAGATCATCGGGAAGACCGTGTCGGTCGGTCGCCCGACGGAATCCCCGGGCGGCTTCTTCTTCCCAAACGGCGTGGCGGTCGCCTCCGATGGCCGCATCTTCGTGGCGGACGGGGATAACCGTCGAGTGCAGGTGTTCGACAAGAACGGCGAGTTCGAGTTCGTGATAGACACCAAGGGCGTACCCCGAGGCGTCGTCATCGATGATGAAGACCGCCTCTACGTCGTCAATACGATCTCGCATGACGTCGACATCTACGACCTGGACGGCAAACTGATCACGCGCTTCGGCGGGCAGGGAATAGGGCCGGGCCAGTTCAACTACCCGAACGACATCGCCCTGGATGCGGACGGCCAGATCTACGTGACCGACCGCGAGAACCACCAGGTCCAGGTATGGGCATGGCCGAGAGCGGAAGTACCCGAGGTCTTCGTTCCCAAGACCGCCGGGCAATGGGTCCTCTGCCTCGGGCCGCTGCTGCTCATCCCGCCGATCTATCTGTTGCTCCGCCGCAGACGCTACGTCGTGACTGCCGACTTCGTAGACGCGATGGCCGAGGCGGGCGAGATCAGAACCATGGTGCGGCGTCGTTGGCTGTGGGTGACACCGGAAGCAGACCACGCGGCATACATAGGCCGCGTCGAAGACGACGTTGACCTGGGCGAGCTGATACGCCCCGAGCAGCATTCCGAGTCGGATGCCGACGACTTGGTGAGGCGGCTGACCATCTTGGAGACGGATGCGATTCTCCTCTCGATAGCGGCCAGGCACAAGCGCCTCTGCACGCAGGATCCAGACGTCGCAAGGCTCGCCACGTTGCTCGGTGTAGACGTGTACGATCGTCAGCGTTTCCTCGAGCGCTACGGCACGAATCGCGTCAGCCGCTAGGACGACGCGGCCCGTCTAGTGCGCATGGATGAGAGCCCGTACTACCCGTCTAGGGGTAAGTACAACTCACAAGAAAGGTCCGCGATGACCCGAGACGAGTTGTTGCAGCTCAAGGGTCTGTTTGCGTATTGACTGGCGGTCAGGCCGCACGTATGGTGGACGCATAGATTGTAACGGGAGTTACGAACTTCGCACGGCAAATCGAATAGCGCGTCTCCGAGCCCCGCGACCTACAGCGGAAACGCCAAGGTGGCGAGGCCGATAGGGTGCCAAAGGAAACGACGGCGCCTCCCGTGCTTGGAAAGGAGACGGATTGCGACCTCGCCGGCAAGCGGTCGCATTCTGTGTTCGTGCGCGGGTAGGCGCGTGCTCAGGGTGTTTGACCGACAGGACGGTGTGTCTCGCCGACTGTCGGTCTATTCATTTCCCGCCTCGGAGCGTTTCCGAAAGGAGGACGGAGGACGCGACATCCAGTCCACGGATGGCGGGCGTGAATCCCTGGTGTGAACAGGAGACAGGGAGGTATGGGGAAGGATGGGAAAGAAGGCTGGAGACACCCAGGACCCGAAGGGGATCAGCAGGCGTGATTTCCTGAAGGCCGGCGCGGCTGCGGCTGCTGCGGGTGGGACCATGGACTTCGTGTACTCGGCACAGATGGCCGCCGCGTATGAGGGCAGCGCCGGTTACACGATCAGTACGACCACGTGTCCCTACTGTTCAGCGAGTTGTGGCCAGCGCGTAGCGGTGAACAACAGCACGGGAGATGTTGCGGACGTCTACGGCGACTTCATGTCGCCGCTCAACTCCGGAGGTTTGTGTTCGAAGGGCGCCGGCTCCTACCAGCTTGTGATGAACGAGCGGCGGCTCGGGTATCCGACCGCGGGAGCGCATCCTGTCAACGCCGTCTTCAAGTACGACGCGGCGTACGCGGACGGGATCGCGTACAAGCGCACGGGCAACGGCGCATGGGCGAAGATGGCTTTGTCCACCGCGCTTACCGAGATCGTCGCCGGGGACGGCGGCAACAATCTCGGGATGCTCACCTATCGTGCTTCCGATGGCGTGGGCTGGAACCCGGGCGCGGGC
>JBBILP010000035.1:0-9438 GCA_037444885.1 Actinomycetota bacterium
GGCGGCTTCCTCGAACTCGACGTCGCCTACCAGCTTGTCTTCGAGGCGGTTGACGCCGACGTCGATGACGATCGCGCCCTCCTTGACCGACGCGCCCTTCACCATCTCCGGACGCCCGACCGCGACCACCAGCACGTCCGCGCGACCGATGTGGAAGTCCAGGTCCGCGGTACGGCTGTGGCAGAGTGTCACCGTCGCGTGCTGCGCGAGCGCGAGAATCGCGACGGGCTTGCCGACGATATTGCTGCGGCCGACGATCACGACCTCCTTGCCCTTGAGGTCGACGCCGGTTTCCTGCAACAGCACCATGACGCCGTGTGGCGTGCACGGGAGCAGCGAGTCCTGGCCGATCAGCATCTTGCCGACGTTGATGGGGTGGAATCCGTCGACGTCCTTGACCGGGTCGATCGCCTCGATCACGGCGTTCTCGTCGATGTGGTCGGGCAAGGGGAGTTGAACGAGGATGCCGTGGATGTTGTCACGACCGTTCAGGTCGCGCACCACCGAGAGGAGTTCGTCCTGAGTGGTCTCGGCGGGTAGCTCGTGCTTCTCCGAGTAGATGCCGACCTCGTCGCATGCCTTGTGCTTCTGACGCACGTACACTTGCGACGCGGAATCCGCGCCCACGATGACGACGGCGAGCCCCGGTACGAGACCCTTGGCCTTCAGCTCCGCGGCTCGAATGGCCGTCTTTGCCCTGCGGGCCGCGGCGATCGCCTTCCCATCGATGATAGATGCGGTCATCAAGTCCTCCGTCCTCGGCACAACTTCGACAGCGCGTAGCGCGCTGGATCCTCCTAGAGGGCCGCGCCCCGCAGGGCAGGCACGATAACGGACACGACTCGGCGCATAGCCTCGAGCGACGTCGCGTCGGCCGGCATGGCTAACACTCCGCTCCCGTCGAGATCCGCCTGCGTGACGGCCCGGTCGTCGGGTACGACCCCGGCGAGCTCCAGCCCCGTCCGTTCCGCCTCCGCGTAGAGCACCGGGTCAAGCGGCTCAGCGCCGCGATTGATCACGAGATACCTCGCTCCGACGCCGATCTTGAGCTCGTCGGCCAGGGCGCTGATGCGCGCCACCGTACGGATGCCCCTTACGCTCGGGTCGGACACCAGCAGCAACACGTCGACGTCGCGCGTGGTCCGTCTCGAGAGGTGCTCGAGTCCGGCCTCGTTGTCCATGACGACGTACTCGTAGCCTCGCGCCAACTTGTCGATGCAGCCGCGCACTAGGTTGTTCGCGTAGCAGTAGCAGCCGGCACCTTCCGGGCGACCCATACTGAGCAGGTCGTAGCCTTGGCGCTCGACCAGATAGCGCTGCACGTTGTACTCGAGCCACGTCTCTTTCGGCATTCCCGTGCTCTCGCCGGCCGAGACCAGCATCTCCTCGGTGATCTCGCCCACCGAGCGCTCGACCTCCACTCCCAGCGCCTCGTGCAGCGTGGAGTTGGGATCGGCGTCCACCGCAAGCACCGAGCGCGCGGCCGCTTCGCCGAGCAGCCGCACCGTGATCGCGGCCAGCGTGGTCTTACCCGTCCCGCCTTTGCCCGCGAACGCCAGTGTCACTGCCATCGCTACCGCCCCGCTCGGCTCTTGAGGCGTGCCTCGACGCCGGGGAACAGCGCAAGGTCGGTGTGCGGAAGGAACAGCGCTGACACGTACATCTCCATGAAGGCCGCGTTTACCGACAGCTCCAGGTACGTCATCTTGTGCGCCACGTTGTCGGCCATGCGCGTCATCTGCCGAGACATCGCCGCAAGACGCGCGCCGAGCAGCGACCCGTTGCCCACGAAGCGGAACCGCTCGGGGGCAAGCTCGGGAAGAAGTCCCAGGGTAACAACCTTGTCGAGTTCGAGGTAGTGCCCGAACGCGCCAGCGACGAGTACTTCGTGGATGTCGGAGAACGTCACGTCCACGCTCTCCATCAGCACGCTGATCCCGGCGAATATCGCCGCTTTCGCGCGCACGAGGTTGTCGATGTCGGCTTCCGTCACCAGGATGTCGGCGCCCGTTCCGCTCATCTCGGCCTTCGAGAGTACGTACGCCCAACCGTGCTCCGTGTCGCGGATCCTGTCGCCCGCCCGAGAGCGGTCGAACTTGCCCGTGCGGTCGATGGCGCCGGCGAGAAACAGCTCCGAGACGGCATCGATCAGCCCGCTGCCGCAGATGCCGATAGGCCGAGTCTGCCCGATGGTGAGCAGCATCGGTTCAAGCGTCGTGCGGTCGATCCTTATTTGCTCGATCGCGCCGTCAGCAGCGCGCATCCCGTGCAGGACGCCGCCGCCCTCGAACGCGGGACCTGCGGAGCACGAACACGACACCAGCCACTCCTTGTTGCCGAGCACGATCTCGCCGTTGGTCCCCACATCGATGTAGAGCGAGAGGTGGTCCGTCCAGGGTATCCCTGAGGCGAGCACACCGGCCGTGATGTCGCCGCCCACGTATGACGCAGGGCACGGCATCGCGCACACGCGCGCTTCGGGAGAGCCGGGTAGTCCGAGTTCCTCGGCGCGCACCCACGGGAATGTGGTCGCGGTCGGGATGTAGGGTTCCTCGCGTATGTAGCGCGGGGAAAGCCCTAGCAGCAGCTGCGTCATGACCGTGTTGCCGGCCGCCATATAGCCGACGACGTGCGAGAGCGACACGCCAACCTGCTCGGCCATGCCCTCCACCAGGTTGCGTATGGTCTTCACCACCAGCGCGTGGAGATCCTCCAGGCCCTTGTCGCGGCTGCCGTAGATGATCCGCGAGATGACGTCGTCACCGTGTGCGACCTGCGCGTTGTACTCCGACGCCTGGGCGATCGTCTCGCCGGTGGCCATGTCGACCAGCATCGCCTCGATCGTCGTCGTACCGACATCCACCGCCACTACGTACTCGGTGTCGGTCGTATCGCCCGGCTCCACGTCGACCAGGCGCCAGCCGCAACCGGTATCGCGGATCACCGCCGTGGCGGTCCAGTCCCCCGCACGCACGGAATCGGCCAGCTTGCGCATCGCCGGCCAGGTGATCTCCACGTCCTTGATTCCGTGTTGTCTGCGCAACACGGATCGCATGCGAGCCGCATCGCTGGCGTTGTCGGTCAGGTCGGGCGGCGTCATCTCCAGCAGGCGCTTGGACACGGGAGGGTCCAGTTCCCACTTGGGGATCCGCGCCTCGAACTCCTCCGCCGAGATCACCCGACCCACCCGCGCCGCGCCGCGCACGCGCTCGGGCACTCTGCCCGGACGGGACTCCGGAGGAACGCGGACGACGAGGCATCCGTCTACCGCTGCGCTACACGCCAGCACGTGACCCTCGGCGATCTGCTCTTCACTCAGACGAGCGTTGGGCGCCGAGATCACGGCGCCCTTCTCCACGATGACTCGGCATTTCCCGCACGTTCCCTCGCCACCGCAAGACGCGTTCACGACGACGTTTGCCGCCATCGCGGCGCGAAGCAGGTTCTCGCCCTGCCTCACCTCGACGGTCACGTCGTCCGGCATGAAGGTTACTCGGGGCACCAGAGGACTCTCCTGCTATCTGTGGTCGCCGTCTCTCTAGAACAGCCCTACGACCCGCTCTTCCTCGTCGATGTCGATACTCATCCCCGCGGGCTTGCTGGGCAGCCCGGGCATCGTGCGCATGTCGCCGCAGAGCGGATAGAGGAATCCAGCTCCGACGGACGCTCGGATGTCCCTGATCGGAAGACGCCATCCCGTCGGACGACCCTTGAGCGCGGAGTCGTGCGACAAGGATAGATGCGTCTTGGCCATGCAGATCGGCATCTTGTCGTAGCCGAGATCCGTGTACAGCTTGACCTTCGCCTCGGCGGCAGGAAGGTAGTCCACACCGTCCGCGCCGTAGATCCTCGTCGCGATGCTCTCGATCTTCTCCTTGATCGAAGCCTCGTCCGGGTAGAGGAACTTGAAGTCCTTTGGCATCTCGCACGCCTCGACGACAGCGTTCGCCAGATCCTCGCCGCCCGCACCGCCGTTCGCGTGCACCTTGTGGGTGACGGCGAAGTCGGCGCCGGCCGCCAGCGCACGCTCGCGGATGAACGCATGCTCGGCCTCGGTATCGGTCGGGAAGTGATTGACCGCCACGACCACGGGTATGCCGAAGCCCTTCATGTTCTCGACGTGCTTCTCAAGGTTGCATATGCCGAGTCCAAGGCTGTCGAGGTCCTCGCTTGTCAGACCCGGGTCCAGCGGCTTGCCCGCCACGACGTTGAAGCGACCAGAGTGCATCTTCAGAGCCCTGACGGTCGCCACGACAACCGCGCAGTCGGGGCGAAGGCCCGAGGCGCGGCACTTGATGTTCATGAACTTCTCGGCGCCCATGTCCGCGCCGAAGCCGGACTCCGTGACCACGTAGTCCGCGAGCGCGAGCGCGATGCGGTCCTCGATGATCGAGTTGTTGCCCTGCGCGATGTTGGCGAACGGGCCGGCGTGAACGAAGACCGGGCCGCCCTCCAGGTTCTGCATCAGCGTCGGCTTCACGGCGTCACGCATGAGCACGGCCATCGAGCCGGCGCACCCGAGGTCCTCCGCGGTCACGGGCTTGCCGTCGTAGGTGGTACCTATGACGATACGCCCCAATCTCGCGCGCAGGTCCTTGAAGTCGCTCGCCATGGCCAGGATCGCCATCACCTCGCTCGCGACCGAGATGTCGAAACCGGTCTCCCTCGGTACGCCGTCCTTCTTGCCGCCGAGACCGACGACCACGTTTCGGAGCGCGCGGTCGTTGAGATCGACCACTCGGCGCCACGTGATCGAGTGCGGATCGATGCCGAGCGGGTTGCGGAAGTGCAGACTGTTGTCTATGAACGCCGCGAGCAGGTTGTTCGTGATGCTGACGGCGTGCACGTCGCCGGTCAGGTGGAGGTTGAAGTCCTCCATCGGGATGACCTGGCTGTAGCCCCCGCCGGCGGCCCCACCCTTTATCCCGAACACGGGACCGAGAGAGGGTTGGCGGATGCACGTGGCGGCGTTCTTGCCGATGTGGCGCAGCGCCTGGCCTAGGCCGATGGTGGTGACCGTCTTGCCCTCGCCGAGCGGCGTTGGGTTGATCGCGGTCACGTCGATGTAGCGACCCTGAGGTCTGCCCTCCAAGCGCTCGATCACATCGAGCGTGACCTTGGCCTTGTACTTCCCGTGCAACTCGAGTTCGTCGTCGAGAATGCCGACTTCAGCCGCGACGTCGGCGATCGGGCGCATCCGTGCTTCTTGGGCGATCTCAAGGTCTGATTTCATGCGACATCCCTCCACTATCGGTAACGAACAGTCTATGGGCTTGTCCATTCGCGCACATCCTGACCCTCCCCATACGGCGTGCCAGCATCGGTCAGCGGGCGCATCCCACGGTTGAGCGGCGCGAGAGGTGCGAGTCGTGTGAAGTAGCGTGCGCTCGGAGGCCGACGGACGGCAGCTTCCGGGCGGTTCATCAGGTGCGAGCTAGGTGTGTCGGAAGACGCTCACTCGTCCGGGACGGACTTCTCTTCCTCGAGACCGAACAGTAGCTTCCACCGGTCTTCGCCGATACACGTGCGCGCATGCTCGCACCACTGGATGCAGCTCGGCGCCTGCTCCCTGGCGACGACCTCCCCGCACTCGGGACACCGGCGACGCTGTTCGTCCGAGAACAGCTCGACACCATAGCCGCACGCCGGGCACTTGTGGATGCTCGCTGTAAGAAGGCGACTGTCCTGGCCTGGACAGCCTGTCGGCATTCCGGGGGACATGCGTTCCTCCGTCACGGACCGGGGGCGGGCGGAACCGCGGTCGCGATCGAGCCCTCAGCTGAAAGACTACCACTTGGGACCGCGGCGATAACGCGTCCAGCGCCCGTCATGCGGTGAGCGTCGCCGCGGCAGCGGTGAGCGCACCGGATATCGCGCCCGCTGTCACCGCGGCCGAGAGCCTGCCGGTACCGCGGTGGACATTGCGCCCCACGTAGGCGCCCACGATCGCGGGCAGCGCGTAGCCGACAACCAGGCTTCCGACCGCCCAGATGGCCAGGAGCACCGACACTCGGCCCTCCGTCAATTCGCTGCCCGCGACGGTCAGCCCTTCACGGGTCCACGTCAGGGTCGCCGAGAACACCCTTGCGCCGTCGCCGATAATCCACGCCACGGCTGCAAGCAGGACCGCCAGCCCGGTTCTCGGCCACTTCCTGCTGCCGGCCGCCGCAGCCGCGCACACCGCTCCGAGCACGGATGAGAGCGGGTTGAAGGATATCGCCAGCAACAGGCCCTCGCGCAGCCCAGCGGCCTCCAACGTCAGCGCGCCGGACTTCGCTCGAGACGCATCTTCCCGCTCTTCACGCTCTCGGGAATACCGATGGGATACTCCCCGGTGAAGCAGGCCAGACAGAAGTCGTTCGCGTGCCTGCCGGTCGCCTCGACCATGTCGTCGACCGAGAGGTAGGCGAGCGAATCCGCGCCGATGTAGTTCCGGACTTCCTCCACGGACACTGACGACGCTATCAGCTGTTCTTGCGTGTCCGTGTCGATGCCGTAGAAGCAAGGCCACTGCACTGGCGGCGAGGTGATGCGCATGTGCACCTCGGCAGCCCCGCCTTCGCGCAGCAGTGCCACGAGCTTTCGCGATGTGTTGCCGCGAACGATGGAGTCGTCGACGACGACGAGCCGCTTCCCGCCAATGACGTGTCGCAGAGGGTTGAGCTTGAGCCGGATACCCTGCTGCCGGAGCGTCTGTGTGGGCGAGATGAAGGTGCGGCCGACGTAGCGGTTCTTCACGAGTCCTTCCGCGTACGGGATTCCCGAGTCCTGCGCGAACCCGACGGCGGCCGGCACGCCAGAGTCGGGCACGCCTATCACAAGGTCGGCGTCCGCAGGCGCCGAGCGCGCGAGTGCGGCACCCATCCTACGTCGAGCTTCGTACAGGGTGCAGTCGTACAGAACGCTGTCGGGCCTCGCGAAGTATATGAACTCGAACATACAAAGCGACGGCTTGGCCGCGGGCACGGCTTGCTCGGACAAGAGGCCCTCGGCACCCACCTTGATCATCTCGCCGGGCGCTACTTCACGCTCGAACCGAGCGCCGATGATGTCCAGCGCACAGGTCTCGGAGGCCACGGCCCACCCATCGCCCAGTCGGCCGAGCACAAGCGGCCTCACCCCGTAGGGGTCGCGGAAGGCGTACAGCGCCTCCTCGGACTGCAGCACCACAGAGTACGCGCCGGATATCAGGCTCATCGTCTCGCGAATACCCGCGCGGATTCCGCCGTTTATCTGCGTGAAGTGATCGACCAGACTCGCGAGCACTTCAGAGTCCGTAGTGGAACGGAATCGGAATCCGTTGCCGGCGAGCTCCTCGCGAAGCTCGCCCGTGTTCACGAGATTGCCGTTGTGGGCGAGGGCGATGGTGGTCTCGCCTATCGAGGAGAGCATCGGCTGCGCGTTCTCCCACACCGTGGCCGAGCCGGTGGTCGAGTAGCGTGTATGCCCGATGGCGATGTGGCCCTCAAGCGACGCGAAATCGGACTCCTTGAACGCTTGCGCGATCAGGCCGAGGTTCTTGACCACGGTGAGGGTGTGGCCGTCGGCCACGGCTATCCCGGCGGATTCCTGGCCACGATGCTGAAGGGCGTGCAGGGCGAAGTACGCGAGTTTGGCCACGTCTTCGCCGGACGAGTATATGCCGAAGACGCCACAGGCTTCCTCTGGCCTGTCGGCGGGAGCGGTCAACACCCAGTCATCAGGCAACGTCATACCCTAGGAGTAGTCCGTTCGGTCGGCGGGGCGAACGTAGCATAGCACGAGCATGACCGGGGGACCGTCCACCTCAAGCTCACTCACTCCTCGCTGTCGTGTACACGCAGCCGGCGCGAAGTCCGGAACCAGAGCCAGGAGCCGAAACCGACGGCGGACACCAGCAAGATGTGCTTGATGACCAGCGCCGGAACGATACCCCGTGTGACCGACGGGTCCCACTCGAAGCGAGAGAAGAAGATCACCCTCGGTATACCTCCGATGACGATCCAGGCGACCGCGACCGCAGCCAGTCGGCCGAGCACGTGCGCGAACTCGGCCAGCAGGCGAAGTCGGTCGGCATCGGCGGTGGGCACTCTGCGCGAGACGACCCACAGCACGGCGGCGCATCCGAACAGCACGCCGGTCGCAAGGTCGTGGAAGTAGTTGTTGAGCGCGATGACGACGGCCAGTGTCATCTCGGCCGGCTCGTCTCTTCCATCATCGTCGCGCCGAGGTCGCGGAACAGGTGATACGAGTTCGGCACGAGCTGCACGCCCCACGTGGCCATGGACACGCCGAACAACGCGAACAGCGCCACCCAGGCGAGTCGGCGACGGTTCCATCGCAGCGTGAGGCGCGCGTGCAGGTAGAAGCCGTATGCGAGCCAAGTCAGGAGCGTCCAGGTCTCGACGGGGTCCCAGCTCCAGTAGGAGCCCCATAGGCGGTACGCCCAAATCGACCCGGACGCCAGAGTGATCGCGTTCATCAGGAAGCCGAATCCGACCAGGCGGAGCGACATCTCGTCGAGCCTAGCGGGCTCGGGCGTGCGCGCCAGCGCGCCGGTCGGCTCGATGCCCCGGCGCTCGGCGCGCAGGCGAAGGAGGATCACGACAGCCATGCCGGCGACCACCAGATACACGGCGTACGTGGACCAAGCGAAGGTGAAGTGGACGATCAGCCATGCGCTGCGGTACACGGACGTGACCGGGGTGATTCCCGTGTCCTGCACCAGTCCCCAGCCGAGTGTGATGAGCGCCGCGGGAACACACACCGCGCCGATCGGCGCGAGGCTAGGACGCACGGTCGCGGCGATAAGGTACCCGGCGACCACAAGGAGCGCTCCGAAAAGCGCGCCCTCGTAGTTGCCCACGTAGGGGAAGTGACCGGACTCGGACCAGCGCACGCCGAGTGCGACCACGTGCGCGACCGCGCCCGCCCAAGCCAGGCCCACGCCGAGGACTCGCGCCCGCTTGCCGGACCAGGCGAGCGACACGAACACGAAGACGCTCGACGCAGTGTAGAGCACCGCGACGGTCCAGAAGGTGAGGGTCTGTGGCCAGCTCATCCTCGACTCCGGTACTGGGGCAGGGGAAGCATGTAGCGCGTGACGTGTGGATTGTAGCATCGTCGCTAGTCCCGGCGGCTGGAGGGACGTTCCCGAAACCCGTACCATGCTGACAGTGTTCGGATGACTGGAGACTCCGCATGACCGAGCCGCGTGAAAAGGCTGGCAGCCCGCCCGCGATCTCGCCCGCGACACGGAAGCTGGCGGTCGTGGCCTTCGGTCTTTCGGGTGCCGCCGCGCTCATCTACGAGGTCGTCTGGACCCGCGAGCTATCGCTGGTGTTCGGGTCTACGGTGTACGCGGTCTCTCTGATGCTGGCCGCCTTCATGAGCGGGCTCTCGCTCGGCGCGTTCCTCGGCGGTCGACGGTCCGACCTGGCGCGAGACCCCATCGCGGCG
>JBBILP010000036.1:0-9392 GCA_037444885.1 Actinomycetota bacterium
GATGCGCTGCCCTTGGAAACGCGCTCGATGCCCGTGTTGCAGCGAGCCCCCCAGCCGTCCAGGAACTGCCCGTCGCGAAGCACATATACGACCTCGCAGTTGTTCGCGCAGCCGCCGCACTCGTCGCCGACAGTGGTGAACGCCATCTCGCGCACGGCGAAGTCGAACGGCACCTCCTCGCCCGAGTCCCGAGCGATGAGCGCGATACCGAGCGCGCCAGTCAGGTGACCGCACTCGTCGACGGTGACCTGGTGTCCGGTCAGCCGCTCGAAAGCGGCCACGACGCCGACGTTCTTGCTCACGCCGCCCTGGAAGACCACGGGCGACATGATCTCCTTGCCCTTGCCGACGTTGTTGAGGTAGTTGCTCACGATGGCGTTGCAGAGCCCCGCGATGATGTCCTCGATCGAGTGCCCGATCTGCGCCTTGTGCACGAGATCGGACTCGGCGAAGACGGTGCACCGGCCCGCGATCTTGGTGGGGCGCTTCGAGCGCAGCGCGTACTCGCCGAACTCCTCGACCGGAATGCCGAGACGCCGCGCTTGGGAGGAGAGGAACGCGCCGGTCCCGGCTGCGCAAAGCGTGTTCATCGCGTAGTCGACGGGTATCCCGTCGCGCAGGATGATGATCTTGCTGTCCTGACCGCCGATCTCAAAGATCGTGCGCGCGTCCGGGTGCAGCGAGAGCGTGCCCATCGCGTGCGCGGTGATCTCGTTCTTGACGACCTGCGCGCCGAGTATCGCGCCGATGAGCTCTCGGGCCGAGCCTGTGGTTCCGACCGCCACGACCTGCACCTCGGCGTCGCGAAGCTGGGTGTCCAGCTCCTCCAACACTCGCTTGGCGGCCCCTATCGGATTGCCCTCGGTCCACAGGTAGGACTCGGCGAATATCTTGCCGTCGCCGTCTATGACCACGCCCTTTGTGGAGATCGAGCCGATGTCGATTCCGAGATAGCCCTTAGGCACCTCTACTACCTCTCTTCCGCATGCTGAGCATGTCGCAGAATGCCTCGACCCTGGTCTTGATACCCGTCTCGGCGGTCTGCGCATCGTAACTGACGAAAAGCATCGGGAACGCGTGCTCGCGCGCTATGCGCTGCAACACCGACATCGCGCTGACCTCGGGCATGCATCCGAACGGCTTCAGGTGCACCATCCCGTCGAAGCCCTGGTTCATGAGCTTCCAGGACACGGTCACGCTCTCCGTGCCGTCGGCGCCCAGGTGGTAGTTGAGCCAACCGCCGCCCTCGGCGAGCAGCTCGTCTACGTGCTTCTTCCCGCGCAAGCCGTGCTTGATGATGCCCGAGAGCGTGACGAAGCGATGCACCTCGATGCCGTGGTCGGCCAGAGCGCGCTCCATCGACTTATTGCAGTACGGATCCATGACCACGTACAGTTCGCCGACGACCCCGACGCGGATGATGTCCTCTCCCTTGTCGAGAGGCACAGCAGCGAGTTCCTCGAGGCAGTCGTCGCGCACCCGATCGACGGCGCGCACCGACCGAGCGCCGCCGAGCGCCTTGAGGAAACGCGAGACGACGCGGTCCATCGCGCCCTTCTTGCACTCGAAGCCGACGTTCTTGCGTACGAAGTCCTCGACGGCCTCGATTGCCTCGGCCTGGCGCAGCGCGACCCAGAACGCACGGGCGATCTTGGGGTACCCGCACTTCGGGTTGATGTGCTTGAAGTCCTGCGCCCAATCGGCGAGCGTCCAGTTGCTGGACATGCTCACGAACTCCATCTCGTAGCCGAGGTCGCGCAAGATGGCCTCCTGCACCTCGGCGTAGTAACCGAACCTACACCCGCCGCCGGCTTGGACCACCACGTTGGCGCCTGCGTCGAGGGCCTCGATGAAATTCCCGAGGTTGTACTTGAAGGGCACGCACACGAACTCCGGCGAGTGCAGCGCGCCGATCTCCAGCGTGCGGCGTGTCATGGGCGGAGGCGGCACCGCTTCGCAGTCCATCATCTCGGCAAAGGTCGAGAAAGCGACGGCGTACTCGCCCATATGTGGGAAGGTGACTCTGCGCTCGCTCACGCGACCACCGTCGTATCCGCGCACTCGGCCCGCTCGCGAGCGGCGCGCTTGAGCTTCAGGATGTCGACGAAGCTCTCCAGCCGGGTCCGTAATCCCGCCTCGCCCTGGAGTTCGTCGAGAACAAGAGTGGTGATCGGCACGTCGTCGAGCTTGCGGTGGCAGAGCTCGGCCATGAGCGAATCGGGGCCGCAGGGGAAGGTCACGACGAACACGATCCCGTCGACCAGTTCGCGATACATCTGAACCGCGCCGAGAAGCTCCTTGTTGTACGTCCACTTGATCGTCGGGGAGAGCTCGAAGGACCGCTTGCGCGCGAGTTCGTGGTCAATCGCATCGGAAGTGAGCACCTCGACGCCTTGCGACTCGAGGAAGCGCACGATCGGCACGCCGATCAGCTCGTCGGCGAGGTTGTAGGAGTGGCCGACGAGCAAGATGCGCAGCCCCTCGGCATCCTCGTCGAGCAGCGACTGCTGCAAGCATGCGCGCTCGTGCTCGAACGCCTCTTGCGCCGCTCGCGCCGCGCGGTACGCCTGCCGCGCGCGCCACCCGCTCGCGCCGAGCTGCTTGGCCAGGCGGACCATCTCGGCCTTCTCGGTGATGCCGTTGTTCACGTCCACGTCGTAGGTGAGGACGGACACCTCCGGCATCGCGTTGCGCACGATGTCGTGCGAACCCATGAACTTCACGCACGCGTGCTCGTGGCGACGCAACGATTCGATTCTCGGGATGAAGATGTGATCCACGCGGCCACGAAGGGAGTCGACGTGTCCCATGAAGACCTTCATCGGGAGGCAGGACTCGTCAATGGCCAGCTCAAGACCTCGTCCGAGGATGCGCCGATTGGTCGAGTGGCTGACTACGACTCGGCAGCCGAGCGCCTCGAAGAAGGTCGTCCACAGCGTGTGGTACTTGTGATAGAGCAGCGAACGCGGCAGTCCGATGCGTGTGGGTTCCGGCACAGCCCTCAGCCTCGCCTAGACTACGATCCCGCCTCGGCCCTCCGATAGACCCGCAAGGAGCGGCGCGTTGGCACCGCCGCATGATAGCACGCTGCGGCGCGGCGCGCGCTACTCGCCGGCGGAGGCCGCGCCGAGGGCCGCTTCGATTCGCCGAGTTCCACCGGCGTCACCCTCGCCCTCACCGAAGAGCAGCTGTCGCTCGTCCTCCGGAAGTGCCGCCCGGGCCTGGTCGCGCAGGTTGTTTACGCCGACGAAGAACTCCCGCATCATCGCGACCAGCAGGTAGCGACCTTGCGGTGTGACGGTCAGCTCGTCTTCGGTATCGATCGCAAATGCGTTGGCCAGCCGCATGAACGCCATCTCCAGCGGTAGCCCTCGCTCGACCGGCGCGCCGAAGTCCCGCCTGAAGGCTGCACGGTCGAGCGACAGCCCGAAGAGCGACATCAGGAAGCGGTAGCGCATCCTGTCGGCAAGCGAGAACATGCGGCGAGCCACCGCGGCCGGGCGCCCGTCGGCGACCAGCGACGAGTACTGCGCGAGCGAGAAGGTGTTGGCGTACAGGCTTCCGTCGAGGAACGAGAATGCCCCTGAGCCTACGCCGACGTAGTCCTCGTAGTCGACGATGTACTCGTCGATCATCCCGCCACCGACCCGCGAGAACGTCCACGCGCTCGCAGGCTCGAACGTATCCGCCAGCTGCGTGGTAAGCGTGTGGTAGAACTCGTGCTCGCGAGAGTAGTCGACTCGGCCGACGCTTCGGCGCAAGGAGTGGGCCACCGCGGGCGAGACCATGAGTGGATAGAAGGTGGTCTGGTTGCAGCCGCTTTCCTTCACCGTTTCGATGTCGTGCAACAGCATCGCTTCGGTCTGCGTGGGGAAGTTGAAGATGAGATCGACGTTGAGCGAGTGGAAGCGCCCGGCCACCGCCCTCAGCCGTTCGACGATCTCCTCGCAAGAACCGTACTTCTCGTAGCGGTCCATCCGCTTGAGCAGCCCGTCGTCGAACGACTGCACGCCGACCGACATGCGCTGAACGCGATCGACAAGCGGGTCGACCACCTCAGGGATCAGGTGATTCGGGTTGGTCTCGGAGGAGACCTCGCGAATGTCGAACAACTCGCGTGCGAGATCGATGGTGTCGCAGAGTTCGTCGACAAGAACGGTGGGGGTGCCGCCGCCGACATACATGGAGCGGCAGTTGTACCCGGTGCGAGAGACGATGCGCATCTCCTCGCGGAGGTCTCGGAAGTACGCCCTCGCGCGCTCTTCCTCGAACGGAAAGCGGTTGAACGAGCAGTACGGGCACAGCCTCTCGCAGAACGGCACGTGCGCGTACAGGAGGTACTCGCGGTTCGGCCTCGGCTCCGGGAAGCGCAAGAAGTCGGTCGGCTCGAGCTTCAGGAAGCGCTTGCCGCCGCTGCGCATGACCGTGGTGAGTAGGCGTTCCGCGAACATCCGTCCCCCTAGGCGCTCTCGCCGAGCGCGGCTAGAGCCTTGAGTCCTATATCGGTACGGTAGTGCATCCCCTCGAATCGGATGTGCTCGATCGCGTGGTAGGCGCGAGTGCGCGCCTGGTCGAAGGAACTCCCCGCCGCCGTGACGTTGAGCACCCGGCCCCCCGCGGTCAGCACGCGGTCGCCCTCGACCACCGTCCCCGCGTGGTACACGGTCACACCGTCGACCGCTTCCGCCGCGGCGATGCCCGCAATCTCCCTGCCGACCTCGTAGTCGCCGGGATACCCGCCACTCGCGAGCACCACCGAGACAACCGCGTCCTCGTTCCATCGAATGCGCGTTCCCGCCAGGCGCTTCTCGGCGACGGCGAGCATGACGTCGAGGAGGTCGGAGTCCATTCGCGGCAGGATGACCTGGGTCTCGGGATCGCCGAAGCGTGCGTTGAACTCCAGCACCTTCGGTCCCTCCGAGGTCATGATGAAGCCGCCGTACAGCACGCCCGCGTACGGGATCCCGTCGGCGGCCATACCGCGCACGGTCGCCTCCAGCATCGCCGTCATCGCGCGCAGGTCCGCCTCGCTGACTACCGGCACGGGGGTGTAGACGCCCATGCCGCCGGTATTAGGACCCTCGTCGTTGTCATAGACGCGCTTGTGGTCTTGGGCGGGCACCATGGGGATGACGGTCTCGCCGTCGGTGAACGCAAGCAGCGAGCACTCGGGGCCATCCAAGAACTCCTCCACGAGCACCGTTGACCCCGCCGCGCCGAAGCGGCCGCCCAAGGCCTCGCGTACAGCGGTTCGCGCCTCCGCAAGCTCCGTAGCCACGGTGACGCCCTTGCCCGCGGCGAGCCCGTCCGCCTTCACGACCACCGGCGCGCCGCGGCTCTCAAGGTACGCGAGTGCGGGCTCCTCTTCGGTGAAGGTCGCATACCCACCCGTCGGCACGCCGTGGCGCACCATCACGCTCTTGGCGAACGCTTTGGAGCCCTCGATGCGTGCGGCTTCCCGCGTGGGACCGAAAACCCGGATTCCCCGCGCCGCCACGGCGTCCACAACGCCCCCGACCAGCGGCGCCTCGGGACCTACCACCACCAGGTCGACGCGAGCGTCCTCCGCGAAGGACGCGACCGCGGCGGCGTTCTCCGCGTCGAGCGAGACGTTGCGCGCGAGCGACGCCGTGCCCCCGTTGCCGGGGGCGGCGATGATCTCGCCCACCGCCGAAGACGAGGCGAGCTTGTGCACTATCGCATGTTCGCGGCCTCCGCCGCCTATGACCAGTACGCGCATGAACACCCCCGTTTGCTAGTTCGCGGCCTGTGCCGCCGACCCTTCCGGCCGACTGCGACGGTGCGCGCAGCACGCCTGCTAGTGGCGCAGCTCCCAGCGTCGCAGGATGGTCTGCTCCCGCGCGGGACCGACCGCGATGATCGAGATCGGTACCTCGGCCAGCTCTTCCAGGAACAGGATGTAGTCGCGCGCGGCCTTCGGGAGGTCCCGGAAGCGGCGGACGTCGGAAATGTCCTCGTTCCAGCCGGGCAGCTCCTCGTAGATCGGGCGCGCCTTGTGGAAGATCGACTGGTGGCATGGCAGGTTGTTGTGCCGATGGCCATCGTACTCGTAGGCCACGCACACCCTGATGGTGTCGAGCTTGGACAACACGTCGAGCTTGGTGATGGCGAGGTCCGTGACCCCGTTGACCTGCACCGCGTAGCGTACGATCACCGCGTCGTACCAACCGCAGCGGCGTTGGCGCCCGGTAGTCGTGCCGAACTCGGCGCCCTCGCTCGTCAGGTACTCGCCGATCTCATCATCGCACTCGGTCGGGAACGGCCCCGAGCCCACGCGCGTGATGTATGCCTTGGCGACGCCGAGGATGCGGTCTATCGCGCGTGGCCCGACGCCGGCCCCCACGCACGCACCGCCTGCGGTGGGCGAGGAAGACGTAACGAACGGGTACGTACCGTGGTCGAGGTCGAGCAAGGTGCCCTGCGCGCCCTCGAAGAGCACCCAGCGATCGGCCCCCAGCGCTCGGTTGATCACCGCCGACGTGTCCGCGATGTGCTTCTTGATGCGCTTGGCGTACCCGAGGTACTCCTCGGCTATCTGGTCGACCGTGTACGTCGGCAGACCGTACACCCTCTCTAGGAGCGCGTTCTTCTCCGTGAGCGCGGCCTCGAGCTTCTGTCGGAAAATGTGCGCGTCGGTGAGGTCTTGCGTGCGCATGCCTATGCGTGCGGCCTTATCGTTGTAAGCGGGCCCGATTCCCCGCCGAGTAGTGCCTATCTCCAGCTTGCCGAGGCGTTTCTCGCTCGCACCGTCGAGGTCGCGGTGGTAGGGCATGATGAGGTGCGCGTTGCACGAGATCAGGAGCCGGTGGGTGGAAAGCCCGTCGGCTTCCAGGCGGTCCATCTCCTCGAGAAGCACCTTGGGATCGATGACGCAGCCGTTGCCGATGATCGGCGTGATGTGGGGATACATCACGCCCGAAGGTATGAGATGCAGCTTCAGGGTGTGTCCGCCGTGTATGACGGTATGCCCGGCGTTGTTGCCGCCCTGGTAGCGGACCACGTAGTCCATATCGTCGGCGAGCAGATCGGTGATCTTGCCCTTGCCCTCGTCGCCCCATTGCGCGCCAACGAGTACGATTCCTGCCATGTGACTTGTCCCTTTCCGGCTTCAGCGCACCCGCGCCGTCCGGGAGCCGTGAACGTGGAGCGAGTCCCGCCGACTCGCCCGTAGCAGTATGCCCCAGCGCGGCCCTCGAAGGCTAGCGCACGACGCCCGCACGGTGGCCGTTAAGCGAGCCCGCGCGCGCTCAAGTAGGCTCTGGCCGCCACCACTCCGCTGGCCGACGACTGGACGAGCCCGCGGGTTACCCCCGCCCCATCGCCGACAGCATACAAGCCTACGACCTGCGTCTGCAGGTTGGAGTCCAACTGAAGCCGCGAGGAGTAGAACTTCACCTCGACGCCGTAAAGGAGCGTGTCGGGCTCGGATACACCGGGTGCCAGAGCGTTCATCTGGTCGATGAACTCCAGGATGTCGGCAAGATGCCTGTACGGCAGCACGAACGAAAGGTCACCCGGGGTCGCGGATGGCAGTGTCGGTCTCACGACGGACTCGGCGATGCGCTTGTCCGTGGAACGCCGTCCCGCACGCAAGTCACCCAAGCGCTGAATGATGATCCCTTCGCCGAGTAGGTTCGCGAGGCGCGCGATCGACGAGCCGTACGTGATGGGCTCTCGGAAGGGATGAGTGAACGACTGGCTCACGAGAACGGCGAAGTTGGTGTTCTCCGTCCGCTCCTCGGCGTAGGAGTGCCCGTTGACGGTTATGACGTCGCCGTAGGACTCGGTGGTGACCTCGCCGTACGGGTTCATGCAGAACGTGCGTACCTGGTCGCCGAAGGTGCGAGAGTAGTGGACGAGCTTCGCCTCGTACAGCGGGTCGGTGAGCGGCTCCATCACAGCGGCCGGGACTTCGACCCGCACCCCTATGTCCACCGCGTTGCTGACCAGCCCGATTCCGAGTTCGCGCGCTTGGTCGGCGAGCCAGTCCGCTCCTTCCCGACCGGGAGCGACGATGACGGTGTCCGCGGCGACGGTGGAGCCGTCGTCCAGCTCGACGCCTCGAACGTGGCCTGCCTCGGTGATGATGCGAGTGACCGCGACGTCGCATCGTACCTCGGCGCCGCGCGAATCGAGGTGCTCTCTCATCGCGGCAAGCACGCCGGGGGCTCTGTCCGTGCCGATGTGGCGAATCCGCATCGGGATCAGCCGCATTCCGGCTAGTACCGCCTGGCGGCTGAGCCGCTCGGCGGTCTTGGCGTCAGGCTCGTGAACGCGCGCATCGGCGCCGAACCTCATCCACATCTCGTCAACGTGCGAAATCAGGTCGCTGACAGCGCTGGCGCCCACGAACTCCCCGAGCCAGCCGCCGACGTCCCCGGTGAGCGTGAGCTTGCCGTCCGAGAACGCCCCGGCTCCACCCCAGCCGGTCATGATGTCGCAGGTCGCGCAGCCGATGCAGTGCGTCTGGCGCGCCGGGCAGCGCCGCTTCTCCAGCGGCTTACCCTTCTCCACGACGAGTACGCGGACGCGATCTGTCTCGGCGAGTTCGAGTGCCGCGAAGATGCCCGCGGGACCCGCGCCAACCACGACCACGTCGTATCGGGCCTTAGACATCCCTGGGCCGTCCCTTCCGAGACCGTCGGCGGCGCTCACTCGTCCTACGTCTCCAGGGTGGTCGCGTCCCCGAACCGAGTCTGCGCGGGAGCGTAGGTCAGACGAACGACGCCGGTGGGTCCGTTCCGGTGCTTGGAGATGATGACCTCCGCCTCCCCCTTGGGCGGGTAGTGGCTCTTGCCGCCGGTCGCCTCCTCGGGGTCCTCGACGCCACGGGGACGAGTGTCGCGATGTATGAACATCACGACATCGGCGTCCTGTTCGATTGCCCCCGATTCGCGCAGGTCGGAGAGCATCGGGCGCTTGTCGGGTCTTTGCTCGACCGCTCTCGAAAGCTGCGAGAGCGCGATGATGGGCGTATTGAGCTCCTTGGCGAGGATCTTCAGTCCTCGGCTGATCTCGGCGATCTCGGTCTGTCTGTTCTCCGAGCGCCTGGCCTGCGGCTGCATCAGCTGCAGGTAGTCGACGATGATCAGTCCGTTGGTCCGATCTCGCAGATGACGCCGCGCCTTGGCGCGCAGCTCGAGAATGGACATCGAGGGGGTATCGTCCACCCACAGGTCACACTGGCTGAGGCGTCCCATCGCCTGGTTGATCAGGTGCCAGTCGCTCTCTCGGAACTCGCCCGTCCTGAGGCGTTGGGAATCGATGTTCGCCTCCATGCACAGCAGGCGCTGGACGAGCTGCTCGCTCGACATCTCCAGGCTGAAGACAGCCACCGACGTGCCAACCTTCGCGGAGCGCACCGCGATGTT
>JBBILP010000037.1:0-9380 GCA_037444885.1 Actinomycetota bacterium
CTCGGTCCTTCAGTACGGAGGCCTCTCGTCAGGGTACGCGACCGGCATGACGCTGCGCGGGCTCGCAAGCCTTCTCTCGGCGATGAAGAGACGTATTTCGTCAGACCGGAGGGGTAGATGAAGGCGCTCAGTGGCCGCGTTTCCTGCGACCCGCGGTCGCCAACGCTTACAAGGGGGATTGGACCGTCTATCGTTGGGCGGCGAGCAAAACGAGTCCGCTCGAACCGCTTGTCCGCCCCTGCCGCACTACCCCGTGCATGCGACGTCAGTTATGCGCGCGGACCGCGTCTTGCCGGTCACCTTGAGCGTGGCGCGTGCTCGGGTGCGCGGCTTGGGGCTGACGACGATCTGCACGTCGCGATCGAGCGCGTTCAGGTAGCGGATGAGGCGTTCGATCGAGAACCCGTCAAGCTGGCCCGCTAGGAGTTCAGAGACCTTGGGCTGACCGGTGCCGAGGAGCTTCGCCGCCTCCGCCTGAGTCAGGTGGCGGTGCGTGACGATGCTGGCGATCTGGTTGGCGAGCGCCGCCTTGGCCTGGAGCTCGTCCGCCTTGGGTAGACCGAGATCGGCGAACACGTTGCCGCTGCTGACGGTGTGGTCGGGAGTTCTGGCGCTCATGTCACTTACCTTCCTTCTTGCGCGTGCGCGAGTCGTGTATCTGCTGAGCCATCTTCAACCGGGTCTTGATGACATCCAGGTCGTGCTGCGGGGTCGCGATACCCTTCTTCGACTTCTTCTGGAACGCGTGCAACACATAGATCGCGTCCGCGAACCGAACCGTGTACACCGTTCTGAATGTGTCGCCGTCGAAGTCCTCGACCGCCTCCAGCACCCCGCCGCCCTTGAAGCCCTTGAGCGGCTTGGCCTGCAGGTGCTTGCCGCCGCACTGGGCCTGGAATATGGCGAAACCCATGGACTGCTTGACCGGCTCAGGGAACTTGCGTAGGTCGTCGAGCGACGACGCGACCCAGACAACGTCTCTCGGGGATTCCGATTCCATGTCTGGAAGTATCCCACATCTGGGATAGTAGAAACAAGCTCGGCGTCACGGCATGTTGGGACGACCGGGTGGAGGCGGCGGCTGGGGAGCCAGCTGGGGGGAGCTGGGATTGGGCCGAAGCCGAGTGCGCCTGAGCTCGGACGTCCTCTGGGAAGAGCTCGAGCTGCACACCAGCGCACGAGGGATCACGATGGATATCACCGATCTCAGGCTGGCGCGAGGCGTCTCGGTGTTCGCCAGGGACGCGGACTCGATCGAGATCCGCATGCCCAAGGACGGCTCGGCGCGCCCACTCGCCTTGGCGGACGTCGGTCGCCCGGAGTACACGCTCTACGTCGAGGTCAGCGACGGGAGCACGCGCGTGCAAGACCTTGCGTTCCGCACGGCTGGGGCGTACTGTCTTACCAGTAAGACCATCGGCGGAGGCGCGACTCATGACTGAACTGGCGACAACTCGGCTCTCGTCAAAAGGACAGATCGTCATCCCGGAAGAGGTTCGTACGAGGATGGGCTTGAAGCCCGGCGCGCAGTTCGTCGTCATAGGTGAGGGGGACGTGGTGATCCTCAAGACCATAACTCCGCCTTCAGTGGAGGAGTTCGACGAGCTGGTCGCAAAGGCGCGCGGGCAGGCGCGGCGCGCCGGACTCAGGCAGCGAGACATCGCGGCGGCGGTTCGCGAGGTTCGCGCACAGAGGTGATGATCGTCCTAGCCACGAACGTCCTCGTGTCCGGCATCTTCTTCTCGGGTCCTCCGTCCGCTATTCTGCGTGGGTGGCGGCAGGGCCGGTTTCGGTTATGCCTGACGCCCCCTGTGCTGCAGGAGTACGCAGGGGTCGCGGCTCGTCTCGGCCGACGGTTCCCGGAAGTCGACATCACGCCGCTCATCGAAGTCATCGCCGTTGAGTCGGTCATGCACGCTCCCGCGCCGCTCGAACGTCAGGTCTGCGCCGATCCTGAAGACGACATGTTCGTCGCCGCGGCTATCGCGGCGGGAGCCGAGGTCATCGTGAGCGGAGACCGGCATCTGCTCGACGTGTCAGGCTATCAAGGCATTCTGGTTCTGACGCCGCGCGGCTTCGTGGAGCGCTTCCTGAAGGATTGAGCGAGCGTTCCAGGACGGGAGGCTGTCTCCGAGCGTTTGGCCAGGACGCGTGCCACGGACACCTACACGACACGGCCGGGGACTCCTTCGCGACCTACACCTACGGCCCCTACGGCGATCCCTCGCCGGCCGCGCTTTTCGCCGTTGCCCTCGCGGGGGTGCTGATCGAGGGGTTCTTTCGGCTCAACCCCCAGCTCACCCTCCACCCCGCAGCGGCTCTCGCTGCGGGAGCGACGCAGGCGAATGCGGGGGCGTGGTGCTCTCTTGGCCGCCTGCAGCCCTGGTCCCCTTTCTGCTGTACTTGTTCCAGCGTTGGATCGGCGCGCGCAGGGTCCCGGCCGTTTCTTTGTGCCAGGGGCCGATGCGTTGCGATGCTGCGCTTTGGCTGTCTGGGGTACCCATCGGTGGAGGCGCGCGCTAGAATGGCCTTCGCCGCCTCGCGGTCGTTACGGGCGATTGGCTCAGGGGGAGAGCGCTTCCTTCACACGGAAGAGGTCGTTGGTTCAAATCCAACATCGCCCACCACGAAACCCAGGCCCCGACACCCATCGGGGCCTTTCGTTCCTCACCAACCGGCCCAGTTGAGCGACTCACTGAACGCCGGATGTATGCCGAGCGCCGCGCGGACGTGCTCCCGCGTGGCACGGGCCTGGATGCCGAGGGAGATCGCCCAGATGAGGTCGCTCGCGGTCGGCCCCACGACGGTTCCGCCCACGAGCGTTCCGTTCGCCTTGTCGAAGAGCAGTTTCGCGAAGCCTTCCCGCTCGTCTTCGATGATCGCCGCGCCGAGGTACTCGAAGGACTGCCTGTGCACGTCGACCTCGATGCCGCGTGCGCCTGCCGTATCTTCGTTCAGTCCCGCCTGCGCCAGCTGCGGCACTCCGAAGACCACGGAGGGCACGGCGGAGTAGTCCAGAGACGGCGTCTCTCCGGCGTTGATGGCGGCAGCGACCGCTCGGCCCTCGTATGAGGCCACCGGGGTAAGCATAAGTCCTCCCGCCGCGTCTCCGACCGCCCACACACGGGGATTGGTGGTCCTCGCTTCGCTCAAGACGAGTCGTCCACGGGCGTCCGTGTCCACCCCGGCTACCTGGCATTCGAGGCCCATCAGGTCCGGAACTCGCCCGGTGGCGAACAGAACGCGTTGTGTGCGCAGCGTTTCGGTGGCCCCGTCGCCTTGCGAAAGAGTGACCTGGAGGTCGCCAGGCTCGCCCGCGAGCTCGGTGACGGAGGCGTTGGTCAAGACTCGGCCACAAGTCGTCCCTAGGGAGCGCAGCGCCAGGCGCGAAATCTCTTCGTCGAAACCGCGGAGCACGCGGTCGCCTCGGATGATGACGGACACGTCCGCGCCCAGAAGCGCGTAGATGGTCGCGAACTCCACCGCCACGTACCCGCCTCCGACAACCAAGAGGCTGTCCGGCACCTCGGTATAGTGAAGCGCCTGCTCGCTGGTATCGCCGAGGTGAGCGCCGGGCAGGTCGGGCACGATAGGAACGGACCCGGTCGCGATCACGATGGCTTCCGGCTTGTACGACTCGTCGCCGACCATGACCGTGTCGGGCGAGAGGAAGCGAGCGTCTCCTTTCGCCACCGCGATGCCGCGCGCGGCGAACGCTCCCTCCTGGTCTCCGGCGTACGTCTCCTGGGAGTGCCACTTCCAGGCGAGCGTCTCCTGCCAGTCCAGTGAGATCGCTCCCGTGTGGATCCCGAACTGCTCGGCTCGGCGAACGTCGCGCATGGCCCGTGCCGCCGAGTAGAGCGCCTTCTTCGGCATGCATCCTCGCCACAGGCACGTTCCCCCCACGCGATCGCGCTCAGCGACAACGACTCGCCAGCCCTCGGAGGCCAGAGCGCGAGCGCACGCCGTTCCCGCGGCGCCCGACCCGATGATGACCGCCGAACGATTGCCCACCACGTTGCCTCCCAAGTACCGGATTCTCGACACCAACGGGTCTCTGGTGACGTCGCGCGCCGGAGGAGTACGCTGCCCTCTTTATGTCCCAGCACGAGGGGAGGGTAACGGGTGCAGCGATTCCGCCTGGGCCGCCAATCGGCGGAAATAGCCGCTTAGCGGCACGAGAGCGCCGCTGACCGAGCGGACCGCTTTGTCGGGCGCAAGGGGGTTTGTAACAATGTTTACAAGTTGTGGGCCTATCCTTACAATCGGGAAGACCTGAGCGGGGTTGAGGGCGGACTACACCGCCAACGGGGCGACTTCTTACTGGCCAAGTGCGTGAACGCCCCAGAGTGCCGGCAATTGTAACTGGGTGTTACATGCGTTTCAGCGCGCCCTGGAGGGAGAAGACGGATTGAGTTCCACTCCTGAGCACGTGCTGTTCGTGGCAGGACTCGCGACCGCCGCGGTCGCGTTCATCGGGCTCGTCTTCGGGGCCAACGCTCTGCTGTCACCACGCAATCCCACCCGCGAGAAGCTCGAACCTTACGAGTGCGGCATGGAGCCGCAGGGCGACCCGTGGATACCCTTCAACAGCAGATTCGCGGTCATCGCGCTCCTCTTCGTCCTGTTCGACGCCGAAGGTGTTCTGCTCTTCGCGGTCGCCACGAAGCTGCGGGGATCGCTCTCCGGGCTCGTGGAGGTCGGGATCTTCGTCGGCATGCTCGCCCTCGGTCTCGTCTATGCGTGGCGGAAGGGGGCGCTTGCATGGCGATCGTAGACAGGCTCGGCGAATCGCTGGACAAGGCGCCCGGCGGAGGCATCATCCTCACGGCGCTCGACGCGCTGATCGACTGGTCGCGCGGGCACTCACTGTGGGCGATGCCCATGGGAACCGCGTGTTGCGCCATGGAACTCATCGCGGCCTCGTTCAACAAGTTCGACTTCGACCGCCACGGCACGTTCCCAAGGCCCGATCCTCGGCATACCGACGTGATGGTCGTCGCCGGCACCATCAGCCGAAAGATGGCGCCGGCCGTGAAACGCTTGTACGAGCAGATGCCTGACCCGAAGTGGGTCATAGCGATGGGCAACTGCGCTGTGTCCGGTGGGATCTTCTACTACGACTCCTACTCGGCCTTGCGCGGAGTGGATGAGTTCCTGCCGGTCGATGTCTACATCACCGGGTGTCCTCCGAGACCGGAGTCGCTCCAGGACGCCGTCTTCCAGCTCCGAGAGAAGATCAAGACGGAGTCCATCGCGCCCGGGCGGGCGCGTTCGCGCAAGCTCCTGCTGCCGCAACCTGGCGAGATGCGCAAAGCCGCCACGCCCAGCGAAGAGGGCGGCGACTCATGAGCGAGAACGCGCGCATGACGTTCGACGAGCTCCGCGAGCACCTGTGCTCGACCTACCCGGACCTATGTCCGCTGTTCTCGGTCGAGTTCGGTGACGGAGTGCTGCACATCGACTGCGGCAAGCTGCATGACGCCGCACGCGACCTCAAGTCGCTCGGATTCGATCGCCTCGGGATGGTGCTTGCCGTCGATCGCGGTGACACGTTCGAGATCATCTACCGGCTGACGTCCAGGTCGATGCGCGTCGGCATGTTCCTCAAGTGCAACGTGTCGCGCGAGAAGCCGGCGGTTCGCTCGGTGTGCGACATCTGGCCTGCCGCGAATTGGCACGAGCGCGAGGCCTACGACCTATTCGGCATCGAGTTCGAGGGTCACCCGGACCTTCGCCGCATACTCCTGCCACCTGAGTGGGAGGGACACCCCCTTCGGAAGGACTATGTGGATGACCGTATGATTCGCCGACCGGACTACATCTAGAGTAGCGGCGCGCCGAGAAGCGCCGAGAGGCACCGAGAGGAGGTGGACGCGTGAGCACAGCAGTGTTGAGCCGACAGCCCGTGGTCGACGAGGAAGGGCGCTCCTTGGAGGAGCTCGTCGTCAACGTCGGGCCTTCTCACCCGTCCACTCACGGCGTCTGCCGGGTCATCGTGCACCTCGATGGCGAGGTCGTCACAAAGGCGGAGCCCGTCATCGGCTACCTGCACCGCGGCATAGAGAAGATGGCCGAGAACCGCACGTACCTGCAGGTAGTGCCGCTAACCGACAGGCTCGACTACGTAGGTTCCATGTACTCCAACTGGGCGTACTGCAGAGCGGTCGAACGCCTGGCCGGCATCAGGCTGCCCGAGCGCGCGGAGTACCTGCGCGTGATCGTGTGCGAGCTGCAACGCATTGCGAGCCACATGATGGCGCTCGGCTCGGCGGCGGCCGACACAGGCGCCGTCTCGATGTTCATCTACACCTTCGACCAGCGCGAACGAGTGATCGAGCTGTTCGAGGAGTTGTGCGGCGCGCGGCTCACGTACAACTTCGTGCGCCCGGGCGGCGTGTCCTTCGACCTCCCCGAGCGCTGGGAAGAGACCTGCCGCGAGTTCTGCTCCGCGCTGCCGAAAGCGGTCTCGGACATGGACAAGCTGTACTTCGGCAACACCATCGCAAGGGCTCGCATGAAGAGCGTCGGCGTGCTCTCTCTCGACGACGCGGTCGCTTGGGGGGCTTCTGGTCCGGTGGCGCGTGGTTCCGGCGCGAACTGGGACCTGCGCAAGAACGATCCGTACTCCGTCTATCCGCGGTTCGACTTCGAGGTTCCCGTCGGATGCAACGGCGACGTCTACGACCGCGCCAGGGTGCGGCTGTACGAGTGCTACGAATCGTGTCGCATCATCACCCAGGCGCTGGACCAGATGGAGCCGGGTCCCGTCAAGGCCGAGGGCCTGCCGCGGCTTCTGCGTCCGAATCCGGGCGACGCGTACGACCATATCGAGTCCGCCAGAGGTTCGCTCGGCGTGTACTTGGTGTCGGACGGAAGCCCGCGCCCGTACCGGATGAAGGTGCGCTCTCCGGCGTTCTGCAATCTGGCGCTGCTGCCGCTGTTGGCGGTTGGTCATACGATGTCCGATCTGGTAGTGGTGCTCGGCAGCCTCGACCCGGTCTTCGGGGAGGTGGACCGGTGACGGCGTACCTCACGGGCATCGCGTACGGACTGGGAGGCGGGATCGCCATCGCGCTCGCCGCGCTCCTCGGCGTGTGGGCCGAGCGCAAGGTCTCGGCGAGAATCCAGCTGCGCCTCGGCCCCACCGAGGTCGGGCCGTTCGGCCTGTTCCAGACGTTGGCCGACACGGTGAAGCTGGTCCTGAAGGAGGACATCACACCGAGAGAGGCCCAGGTCGGGCTGTTCAGGGTGGCGCCGCTCGTCGTGTTCGCGCCGATCGCGATGTCGCTTGTCGTCATTCCGTTCACGACCGGGTGGGCGCCGCTCAACACCGAGGTCGGCCTGCTCTTCTTCCTCGCCGTGCCGTCCCTGAGCGTGCTCGGGGTGTTGCTCGCGGGCTGGGCGTCGCGCAACAACTACGCGACTCTCGGCGGCATGCGCGGCGCGGCGCAGATGATCTCCTACGAGCTGCCGCGCACGCTGTCCGTGCTCGGCGTAGTCGTGCTCGCGGGTTCGATGCGCCCGACCGAGGTTCTCGCGGAATGGCGATGGTGGTGGCTCCTGCTGCTCGCCGTGGGCTTCATCGTCTACTTCATCTCCTCTTTGGCCGAGCTGAATCGCGGCCCGTTCGATCTACCCGAGGCGGAATCGGAGCTCGTCGCCGGGTATTTCGCCGACTACTCCGGCATCCGCTGGGCGATCTTCATGATGGCCGAGTACGGGGGCCTGCTGGCGGCGTCGCTGTTCGGGGCCGCCGTGTTCCTGGGCGGCGGGTGGCCCCTAGACGGCGCTCTCGGTGTGCTCGTGTTGCTTGCGAAGGCCACAGCGATCGTCGTGGCGATGATGTGGGTCAAGTGGACGTACCCGCGAATGCGTCCGGATCAGCTGATGAGCACCGCGTGGAAGGTGCTGGTCCCGATGGCGCTCGTTCAGCTCGCAGCTTGCGGGGTGGTGGCGCTGTGGCTATAGACGAGCGCCCCGAGAAGATCATGGGCATCGGGGAGATGCCCGCCCCAGACGCGGAAGGGCTCTCCGGCATCGTCTGCGTGAGCGATGACGGCGACGCGGGTGTCGGCGGGTTCGTGCGGGCGTGGAGATCGCTTGCCACCGGCCTCGGAATCACCGGCGGGAAAGCGACGGTCAAGGCCGAGACGCTTCGGTACCCCCGCGAGAAGGTGACGATCAGCCCCAGGTGGCGCGGCGCCCTGCGCTTGCGTGGTGCGCTGGGGCGGGACGAGATCGCTCTGATACGCACTGAAGAGGCGCCCGCGTACAACGCGCTCATCGACGAGTCGTACAAGGCGGAGCGCTTGCCGCCGTGCGTCGGGAACTGCCCGGCCAACGTGGATGCGCGGGGGCAGAACTACCTCATAGCGGATGACAAGATCGCGGACGCCTACGAGCTGGTGCGCGAGCGCAACATCCTGCCGGGTGTTCTGGGACGCATCTGCCACCATCCGTGCGAATCGGCCTGTCGGCGGAACCTCTACGACGAGCCGCTCGCGATCCGGCCACTCCACCGGATCGCCTACGAGGCGTACCAGGAGGTCAAGGCCGAGCGGACGCGGAAGTTCACCTTCACGCGCCCCGAGCGGATAGCGATCATCGGCTCGGGACCATCGGGGCTGGCCGCCGCCCTCGATCTCATGCGCCTCGGCTACGCGGTGACCGTCTTCGAGAAAGAAGCGAAGCCTGGCGGAGCGCTCAATTCGGGAGTTCCGACGTACCGCCTTCCGCGAGAGGTCTTGCACGGCGAGATCCAGGACCTGGTCGACCTCGGGCTTGATCTCAGACTCGGCACCGAAGTGGGCAAGGACGTAGCGCTGTCCGATCTCATGGCCGAGTACAACGCCGTTATCATCGCCGCCGGTCTCGGCCTGAGCCGCATGCTGCCGATCTCAGGCACGGATGCGCAAGGGGTGACCGGAGCGCTGGAGTTCCTCAAGGCCGCCAACTGGAAGGGCGAGGCGGGCGTCAAGGGCAAGCGGGTCTTCGTCATCGGCGGCGGCAACGTGGCTGTGGACGTCGCGCGGTGCGCTCTGCGCGTAGGCGCGTCGGAGGTGCGCCTAGCGTGCCTCGAGTCCGAGAGCGAGATGCCTTGCCACCCCTGGGAGATCGAAGAGGCCGTCGATGAAGGCGTCATCCCGATGTGTTCCCTCGGCCCTGACGAGGTCATGACGGAAAACGGCGCCGTGGTCGGCATGAGTATGCGTGAATGCGTGTCGGTGTTCGACGAGACCGGCCGATTCGCGCCCGTCTTCGGCGACAACTACACCGAGGTACCCACGGATATCGTCGTGTTCGCCGTAGGAACCGCTCCCAAACTCGACACGATCATCGCCGGCTCGGAGGTCGAACTGAACGAGCGCGGCCACCTG
>JBBILP010000038.1:0-9167 GCA_037444885.1 Actinomycetota bacterium
GGTGAAGGTACGACGGCCGACAGCGTGGAAGCGATCATGATGGCCGCCGACCGTGGAGCCAAGGTCATCAATTGCTCGATCGGCCAGGTGGTATACGACGGGCGAATCATCGACATGTGGAACGACGCGGTCGAGTACGCGGGCTCGAAGGGCGCGATCGTTGTGGCCGCAGCTGGAAACGACAGCGGCCCCCTCCGGTACCCCGCCGCAAGCCCGGGAGCGCTCGCGGTGGGCTCTATCAGCCCGCAGACCGGAATCGTGTCGTCGTTCTCTAACCGAGGCCCCGAAATGGACGTCGTCGCTCCGGGGCAGCAGATCTGGGGTGTGGACCGATACGACCAGGCTCTCTCCGGTCTGCCGGGAACCTCGTACGCGGCGCCGCTTGTCTCCGGCTCGCTCGCGCTGCTGTGGTCGCTGATACCGGCCGCTCCTCGGAGCGATATCCTCCAGTTGGCCACGTCGACAGCTGTCGACTACCCCTTGAGCTCCCCGAATGGCTTCGACCAACTGTACGGCTGGGGACGCTTCGATGCAGAGGCGGCCTACCAAGCGATGATCGCGATGTACCCCGTCCAGACCGATGTGGCACTCTCCGCCACCACCCCGCGAGGATTCGAGACCACGCTGTCCTGGTCCGCCGCACCGGGCTCCGGCGTCTTCTATCGCTATGGGTTTGTCGGCGGACCGGAGTACGAAACGACCGCCACTTCGGGTCGCCTCCTTCTGTCCGAGGACGGGACGCACACGGTGTACATACACGAATTCGCCTCGGATCGCTGGGCGAACAACTCGGCGGTCACCGTCGAGCTCAACGTGAGCACTGGACTGGCCGCCCTTGAGTCACTCCGAATGCAGGGCGCGGACCGATACCGCACGTCCGCTGCCACCAGCAGGCAGAGCTTCCCATCAACCGCTCCCGCGGTAGTCGTAGCGAGTGGTGAGAACTGGCCCGATGCGCTGGGAGCCGGAGTGCTGGCCGCGAAGCTGGGAGGGCCTGTGCTATTGACCCCGGCCTCCTCGCTCTCCGTCGCTACTCGGGACGAGATCCTGCGCCTCAACCCGAGCACTATCGTGATCGTCGGCGGGCCTTCGGCAGTATCGTCGCAGGTCAGAGCGGCTTTGGCGGCGCTGCCGTTGGGTGCCTCGGTGCAACGGGTGTACGGGATGAACCGGTATGAGACTGCGACGGCCATCGCCAGACGGATCGCAACTGAATCCGGTGGCCCCCTCCCCTCACAACGAGTGATCGTGGCGTCCGGCGAGAAGTTCGCGGATGCCTTGTCGGTGGGACCTCTGGCTGCGAAAGAGGGATACCCCGTGCTCCTGGCCGGCTCGGCGTGGATGCCTTCGACCACGCGAGAAACGATCACCGCGCTGGCGGTGACGTCCACCATCATCGTCGGAGGCAAGGCGGTTCTGCCTGACGCGGTGGTCGGTAGCCTGCCGTCCCCGATCCGCCTGGCCGGTAGCGACAGGTACGCCACGTCCCGAGCGATCGCCGACTTCGCGATCCTTTCGGGATCACTCGACGAACACACCCTGGGCGTGGCCACAGGGGCCAGCTTCCCCGACGCCTTGACCGCCGCCAGCCTCATGCGCGCCCGCTCGGGCGCGGTCCTGTTGACCAACGGCGTGCCCCCAGCGTTCGGAGTGTGGCTCGGCGCGAGAGGCGAGAACGTGCGCCAGCTGCTGATCTTCGGCGGACCCGCGGCGGTGTCATACGACACCGAGTTCGACATCAAGAACGCGCTCCGAGGCCAGTAGCAGGGACGCTCGACCCGCATCGACGTGGGATGCCTACGTGGCCTGAGTGACCGCCGGTATCAGGATGCGCACCGTGGTCCCCTTGCCGGGCACCGACTCGAGCTTGACTCTCCCCTTGTGGCGCTCGACGATCTCCTTCACGACCGCCAGACCGATGCCGACGCCGCCTTTCGACCGAGCGCGAGCGGAGTCCGCGCGCCAGAAGCGTGTGAAGGCATGCTCGCTGTCCGAAGCGTCCATCCCCATGCCAGTGTCGGAGACAACAATCTCCACATCCCCCGATCGCCGCCGGACGGATACTCGCACCGACCCCCCGGGAATCGTGTACCGCGCCGCGTTCGACAGTAGGTTGCCCACTGCCTGGGTCAGGCGATCGCTATCGCCCAGGACGCGGAGGCCGACACCGGTGTCGACTGACAGCTCGAGCCCGGCGGACTCCAGAAGTGCCCTGTGCGCTTCCACCGCGGTCCGCACCGCGTCGGCGGGATCGACGATCGACATCTCGAAGGGCGCCGTTCCCTTCTCCAACTGCGAAAGCTCGAGGATGCTGTCAGCCAGTCGCGCAAGCCGTACCGTCTCGTCCCGCACCACGCCCAGGCGCTCGACATCGGCGGGAAGAACTCCGTCCTGCATCGCCTCGACAGTGGCCTGAATCGCCTGGAGCGGAGTTCGCAGCTCATGCGCGACGTCGGCCGTCAAGCGACGCTCGAACTCCCGGTCGGCCTCGATCGCATCGGCCATCTCATCGAGCGTCCGTCCGAGGTCGCTCACAGCGTCGCCTCCGGGCATTCTCGTCCGTGCCCGCCTGTCGCCAGCGCGAAGACGAGACGCGACATCAGTGACGCGCTCGACGGGGCGCACGATAGACCTGGCGAACAGGAACCCGGCTATCGTAGCCGAGACCACCGCGATGACCGCCGCCCACAAGACCCCCGACACGGACGCTCGGCGGAAGGCCAGGTCGCGGGCGCTCATCACACGCCCGGCCTCGATCGGGGAGACACGCACCTCGCCGACTTGTCTGCCCCCCACCACGATGGCGGACACCGCATACGGGCCGCTCACCGAGCCAAGTTCCACTCCGGCCCGCAGACGCCTGCCATCCTCGCCGTCGGTTGGACCAAGGCCCGGCGTCATCTGCACGGAGGGACCTTGGCTTCGCGCGATGAGGGTCCCATGTTCGTCGAATAGCTCGAGTCGCAGCCCGCTCATCATCATCCCGAAATGGCCGAGATCGACGTACTTAACGACGTCCCAACTCCCCGCCTGCGCGTAGACCGACGTGAGTACTGTCGCGGCGTCATCCGCTCGGCTCTGAAGTCCCTCGCGAACGTAGCTCTCGAATTCGCGTTCCCACAGGACGTAGACCGACACCGCAGCGAGCAGAGCTGTCAGTGCGGCAACGGCCGCGAACGCAGCGGCCAGCCGCGTTCCCAGCCCCCGCCCTCTCATGTCGGACGTCCCTCAGGATCCTCCGCGGGTGCCTCGAATCTGTACCCGATTCCGAATACCGTGTGGATGAAGGTCGGGTCTCGTGGGTCGTCATGCAACTTCGCCCGCAGATTCTTGACGTGGGAATCGATGGCTCGCTCGTAGCCCTCGAAGTCGTAACCGAGGACCTTCTCAACGAGTTCCATCCTCGAGTAGACACGACCGGGGTATCGAGCGAGGGTGACCAGGAGTTTGTATTCGCTCGCGGTCAGTTCCGTCTCCTCGCCGTCGAGAAACACCTTGTGACCCGAGAGGTCTACATCGAGCTTGCCGAAGGTCATCCGCGTGCGCTGCGGTTCGGTGGAAGCGTGCGCGCGCCTCAAGAGAGCTCTGACCCTGGCAACCAGTTCTCGCGGACTGAAGGGCTTGACCAGGTAGTCGTCGGCACCGATTTCCAGCCCGGCGACTCGTTCTTCCTCCGAGCCCTTCGCCGTGAGCATGATGATCGGTACGTCCGACGAGTCCCGTAGGTGCCTACAAACGGCCTCGCCACTCACCTTGGGGAGGTTCAGGTCGAGAACCACGAGGTCGAAGCGCTGTTTGTCGGCAACCTCCATCGCCTCGGCGCCGTCCGCCGCGCAGCTTACCCAGAAACCCTCGCGTTCCAGGTACGCCGCAACAGCGTCGCGAATGGCCTTCTCGTCCTCAACGAGCAGGACTCTCTGCGTCGTGGTCATGATTGGATGCGCCTCCAGCACATCGACTCTCTCACGGAAGAGTGTGCCGAGAGTGTCGCGAAAGTGGAGAGAACGTGGAGACTTCAGACCTCGCTGTCCGGCTCACTGCCCTCCGGACCGTCCTCCGACCGCCCGCTATCGAGTCCGAGTTCGTTGATCAGACGCGTCTTGACGTCTACTTCCCTAGCAAGCACACGCATGGCGTTCTCGAGGAGTCTGTTGGCCTCCTCGAGCTCGTGGACCTTCTGCTCCAGCTTGTTGACGAGTCGCTGGTTGTACTCCTCCAGGATCTCGTACTCGTCCTGTAGATCGGTGGCGGAATCCGTCGCCGAAACTGGACCCGCGATCGCATGCGTCACCGTGTCAACCAAGATCGATGGCTCTACCGGCTTCTGCAAGAACGTGTGGGCGCCGAGACTCATCGCCAGGTCTTCATCAGCGGGATCCGTATACGACGCCGTCAGAAAGACGATCGGGACGCCTCCGAGTATCGCGTCCTTCTTCCACTCCCGAGCCAAGCGGAAGCCGTCCATCTTAGGCATCAGGATGTCCGTGACCAGAACATCTGGAGGCTCTTCTCGCGCGGCAGCCAGAGCTTCGACCCCGTCGGCCGCCTCGAGGATCGTGAATCCACCGGAGCGCAGAATCGAACCCGCGAGGTATCGCGAACCCTCGTCGTCATCAACTATGAGCACGCGCGGCGCGCTGTCGCCGGTCATGATCGCTCCGGAAGATAGCTTTCGACCTCGGCCACGAACCGCTCAGGGTCTATCGGCTTCGGGATGTAGCCGTCGCAGCCAGCGTCAAGTATAGCCTCGCGGTCGCCCTTCATCGAGTACGCGGTCAGCGCGACGATCTTCTGGTCGCCATTGGCGGCCTTGAGGCGGCGCGTGGCCTCATAGCCATCCATCCGAGGCAGGAGCATATCCATGAGCACGAGATCCGGCTGCTCGGCGCGCGCAATCGATACCGCTTCCTCGCCATCGCCCGCGACAAGCACGGTGTATCCGGCCCTCTCGAGCAGGAACTTCGCGAGGTACAGGTTCTGTGAATCGTCCTCAGCTATGAGAATGCGAGCGCCCATGCTCAACTCCAACGCGCCCCTCCGCGAAGAGTGCACGCGGCGTGCCAAGTTACAGGAGAACCCCTAACTACATGTACCCGAGCCGAGCCGGTCTGGCTAGGTCAGTCATCGATTCGGAAGTCCGCTCGTCGGGCGGAAACCGCCTCTTGCAGAATGGACATCACTTCTTCCCCTGCCGAAGTACGTCCCATCGATCGGTCCGCGATCTCCCGGAGCGGCTGCTCCAGGTCATCGGGCAGCGGATCGCGAGAGCCGATGACCTCGCCCGTGATGGGATGGGCGAATGATAGCGAGTAAGAATGCAGGAACTGCCTCGTGAGCCCTAGGTTGGCCCTGAGGCTATGGGAGCCGTACAACTGGTCGCCCACCACCGGATGACGGATGTAGGACATATGCACCCTGATCTGGTGAGTCCGGCCCGTGTACAGCTTGCATTCGACCATAGTGAAACCGTCGTCGTGCGTTCCCTCGGCGAAGCGCTCGAGAACTCTGAAGCTGGTGACCGCCTGCTTGGCGTGACGTGCCTCCACTACCGCCATTCTCATGCGGTCCTTCGGGTGGCGTGCGATGGGTCCATCGATGAGCCCCGTATCAGGCGCGATGTAGCCGTGCACGAGCGCCACGTATCGCCTGTCGATAGCTCGCACCCTGATCGCGTCGGAGAGCGCGGCTTGCGTCTCGTCATCTTTCGCGACCAGCATGAGGCCGGTGGTGTCCTTGTCCAGGCGATGCACGATACCTGGCCGGTCGTCGCCGGCAAGCGAGCCGAGGTCTTCGGCATGCGCGAGCAGCGCGTGCACCAGCGTCCCCGAGGAGTGGCCGTGCGAGGGGTGCACCACCATCCCGACGGACTTGGAGAGCACGATCAGGTGATCGTCTTCATATCTGATATCGAGGGGGATGTGCTCGGGAAGAAGATCGGTGGGTTGCTCGCTCGGCACAGCCACCTCCACACACTCGCCCTCGCGCAGGACGTGACGCTTGCCGATAGCACGGCCATCGATCGTCACCAAGCCGCGTTCCAGGAGGCGCTGGGCCGCCGATCGACTGACCAGGTAGGGCATCTCCCCGAGAACCGTGTCCACCCGCCGACCGGACTCCGCTGGCCCCACCACCAGGGTGTGGTGCGCCGGTTTCATCAGGGTCCCTCGTGCGAATCGGTTGACGAGACGTTCGGCGCCTGGGGCTCCGATCGCCCCACCTCCTCGGCAGCCTCCGCCTCGCTATCCGTCTTGGCGAACAGCAGTCGCGCGATCATGAATCCCACGCCTATGACCACAGCCGAGTCGGCCACGTTGAATACCGGCCACACCTTGAGATCCACGAAGTCGGTGACCCTGCCAAGCGCTACCCTGTCGATGAGGTTGCCGATCGACCCTCCGAAGACGAGCCCGGCTGCCAGCGACGCCGTGAGAGTGTGTCGCCCGCCGGTCACCCACCAGATCGCCACGCCTATCATCGCGATCAGCGATACCGCCACGAACAACGGTTGCATGCCGGGCATCAACCCGAAAGCCGCTCCGGTGTTGCGCACGTGTGTGAGATCGACCAGCCCCGCGATCACGGTGATGGACTCCCCCGGCGCCATGTGCGCGCGCACCAATGTCTTGGTGACTTGATCGAGGAGGAGGATCGACGACGCCATGCCGAGTAGCGCGACAGAAGCGCCGCGCCTACTCAGGCGGATTCTTCCCATTCCTTGCAGCTGATGCAGAGGTCCGCCTCCGGCACCGCCTCAAGGCGCGACACGGAGATGTCCGTGCCACATCTGGAGCACGTGCCGTAGGTGCCGTCATCGATGCGCGTGAGTGCCGCCTCGACGGCCGCAAGGCTGGATCTGGCGTTGCCCTCGAGTGTCATGTCGAGTTCGCGGGCGAACGTCGCGGAACCCTGGTCGGCCATGTGGTCGCGGTAGTTGTTCTCGCCGCTCACATCCGACAAGGTCTCCTGGCCGTTGCGCTCATACTCGGCGATCTCCTCGGCAAGCCGAATCCTCTCGCCCTCCAGGTGCGACTTGAGTTGGCCCAGCGTGTTCTGGTCCATTGACGACTTCCTTCACGTCTCTATCCGAAAGCGCCCGTAACCGGGCGCTTCATCATCTTCTGACATTATACCACTCAGAGACCGCCAACGACCTCGGCGCACCGTCCACAGAGCTCCGGATGCTCGCGGTCATGTCCCACGTCCGGGCGGTGATTCCAGCAGCGCGCGCACTTGAGCGCGCCGGAGGACTCCACGCGCGCCGACAACACAGCACCGTCCGAGTGGGTGGCGATCAGTCTCACGTCCGAGACGATCAGCAGCTCCGCAAGATCGGATGGCGCACGCGCTTCGAGCGTTTCGATGAACGCCGCGGGCGCCTCGATCACGATCGACGCCTCCTGGCTCTTGCCGATCGTCCCTGCGCCGCGCGCTTCTTCTATCGCCTTGGTCGCCGCTTCGCGTGCTTGCAGCACCGTCGCGTACGCGTCGCGGAGTGACGCCGCGTCCTCGGTGGGCACCTCGATCGAAGGCCAGCCTGCGAGCTGTACGCTCTCCGCTCCGCCTCGAAGCGCCGGATCCATGAACTGCCACACCTCTTCGGAGGTGAAGGTGAGAATCGGCGCCACCAGCCGGACCAGCGTCGTCAGCATCGCTGCCAGCACGGTCTGCGCGCTCATGCGCGGCACTGACGTGGCGGCGTCCGAGTAGAGCCGGTCCTTCAACGCATCCAGGTAGACGGAGGACATCTCGGTCGCGAACTTGTAGGTCGCGTGATAGACGAGGTGGTATTTCCACTCGTCGTAGGCTTTCGTGACTCGCTCCACCAGATCGGACAGCGCGACGAGCGCCCACCTGTCCACCTCGAGCATGTCGTCCCAGTGCACCGAACGTTCCGGCTGGAAATCGTAGAGGTTTGAGAGCAGGAAGCGGAACGTGTTGCGCATCTTGCGGTAGGCCTCGGCCGTTCTCGCGAGGATCTCATCGCTCACGTTCACGTCTTGCGAGTAGTCCGCCGAAGCCGCCCAGAGCCGGATGATGTCCGCGCCGGAGCGCTCCACGACGTCGAGCGGCGATACGACGTTTCCGAGGGACTTCGACATCTTGCGCCCCTGGCCATCGACGATGAAACCATGGGTCAGTACCGCATGGTAGGGTGCGGCATCGTACGCCCCCACGCTCGTGAGCAGCGCGGACTGGAACCACCCGCGGTGCTGGTCCGAGCCCTCCAGGTACAGGTCCGCCGGGCGGCATAGCTCAGGACGCGCGTCCAGCACGCTGGTATGCGAAACGCCTGATTCCCACCAAACGTCCACGATATCGTTCTCGGTTCGCAGCTCGGTGCCGCCGCACCTAGGGCAGGCGACGCCCTCAGGAAGGTACTCCGCCGGAGCGCGAGTGAACCATGCGTCAGCGCCTTCGGTCTCGAATAGCCGTATGACCGCTTGAAACGTCTCTTCGTTGGCGACGGTCTCTCCGCAGGCGACGCAGGAGAACACGGGTATCGGGACGCCCCACGCCCTTTGCCGAGAGATGCACCAATCCGGTCTGTCGCCGACCATGCTGGAAATCCGATTGGAGGACCAACCGGGAATCCAGTTCACCGTGCCGATGGCTTCGATCGCACCTTCGCGGAGCGGGCGGATCCCTTCGGCGGCGGTGTCCATTGCGACGAACCACTGCTCGGTCGCTCGGAAGATGACGGGCTTCTTGCACCGCCAGCAATGCGGATAGGAGTGTGACGTCTTGTCGGCCGCTACCAGCGCATCGCGCTCTTCCAGCCAACTGATGATCTTAGGATTCGCGACTTCCACGTGAAACCCGGCGAACGGGCCTCCGCCAGCGTCGAAGACGCCGTTGTCGTCCACGGGCATCGGCGACGGCAGTCCGTATCGGAGGCCGGTGTAGTAGTCCTCTTCGCCATGACCGGGTGCCGTGTGCACGGCGCCTGTACCTGTGGATAGGTCCACGTAGTCGCCGGTTACGATGACGCCACTGCTCTCGAAGTGCACGGGAAGGCGGTACTTCAACCCCGCGAGGTCTGCGCCCTTGACCCGAGCGGGCAGCAACGTGTACTCGCTCCAACCCGCGGTCTGGGCGACCTGCTCGACCAGCTCCGCCGCGATGATCATGACCTCACCGCCTAGGCGCACGCCGACATACTCGGCCTC
>JBBILP010000039.1:0-9060 GCA_037444885.1 Actinomycetota bacterium
TCGGAGCGACTGGCGAGGGTGAGGGTGTGGGTCAAGCCCGACGCGGAGGCGGAGATCGACGCGGCGCGGCGGGCGGCACACGAGATTCTCGATACAGCCGCGCCGGATGAAGCAGTCCCCGAGCACGCGATCACACCGACGTTGGCCGAGGATGAGCTCGATCGAATCGCTGACGAGGCGGTCAGCGCGATACAGAGCTTCCTGAAGGGCTTCGGCATCACTGCGGAGATCGAGGAGTACGAAGGTGATGAAGGCGAGATCATCCTCGACATCGTCGGGGACGACCTGGGCGTCCTGATAGGGCGCCACGGTCGGACGCTGGACGCACTTCAGGTGTTGGTGTCTGCAATAACCAACCGCCAAACCGGCCTGCGGTATCCCGTCATCGTGGACGTTTCCGGGTATCGATACCGCCGCCGGGAGCAGCTAGAGGACATCGCGAGGCGAGCGGCAGACCGAGCATCCAAGCAGAAGAGCGCGGTCAGACTCAGGCCCATGAACAGCTACGAGCGCCGAATCGTGCATGTGTTCTTGCGCGAGGACAAGCGCGTGACCACGACTAGCGAGGGCGAAGACCCGTCGCGTGCGATAGTGGTGCTTCCGCGCTAAGCGAATTCGCATCCGGTTGCGAACGAGGGCGGCCTCCTGTGGGGCCGCCCTCGTTCGCGCGATCACCGAAGCACCGCCGTGGCCCGGGAAGGAGCGTCGTGGGGACGAACTGCGGGGTCTGTTGTGGTCTCCCGCGCGTGGCCCGGGCCTTCCTCAGCGGCATCCGCGAACCGCTGCCAGTGAACCCTGGGTCGAGGGTTCTTGGCGACGATTGGGAAACCCCTGCTGTGGCTGCTGGCGAAGCGTCGGCACGGGCAGAGGCCATGCCGCAGCCCAGCACGGCGTAGGCGGAGTTGGGTGCCCTGCTGCGGGCGGTCGCACCTGGGCACCATGATGCCCAGGGTCCATAGGGGTAATGTTTCACGTGAAACCTTAGCGGGCTGAGATTCCAGGCTATTGCACCTGCGCGCGGCATGCGAGAGCATGTACTGCGGATGTTTCACGTGAAACATGGAGGACGGCCAGTGGAGGAGGAACTCGGCAGGCTTGCGAAGGCTGTCGGCGTAGAGCTCGAAGGGTCGGCAGTAACGGCCCTGTTGCGGCACCTCGAGCTCGTGATGGCCTCTCCGACGAACGTCACGGGCATCTCGGACCCGCATGAGGCGCTGGTGCGTCATATTGTTGACTCCCTCGCAATCGTGCCGCTCGTTGCCGAGTGCCCGCCTGGGCGCGTTGCGGACATTGGTGCGGGGGCCGGCTATCCCGGAATCCCGGTGGCCGTCGCTGCCAGCAGAGACGTCATTTTGGTCGAGTCAAACGGCAAGAAGGCCGACTTCCTGCGCCGAGCAGTGCCAACCGACGCGCGGATCGAGGTTTTTGGGGGGCGAGCGGAGGCGCTCGCGGTGGAGCAGCCGGAGTCCTTCGCGGTGGTGACCGCTAGAGCCGTCGCAGCGCTACCTGTTCTTGTCGAGCTCGCTGCCCCCTTGCTGGTTCAAGGCGGCCGGCTCATTGCGATGAAAGGGCACCCAGAGGCGGTCGAATTCGCACGAGGGGTGGAGGCTGCGGGCATTCTCGGCATGAGGGAGATCGGGCGGCGACGGCTGCACATTCCCCGGCTGGGTGGCGAGAGGGTCGCCGTGATCTACGAGCGCGTCGGAAGACCGCAGGTGCCAGTACCCAGGAGGCCTGGGATGGCACGGAAGCGACCCCTGGCATAGGCGGCCCGCTCCCTCAGACGTGTTCTCGACGCGGGGGGCATCGGATATACTGACGTCCAGTGTGTGAGGTTGGCCTGGCAAGGAGCGCGGGGAGGGATTGCGTGGATGAGTTGAGTCCGTCGGCAACACCTTCGGGCAGGGCAAGGGTGCTCGCGGTGGTGAATCAGAAGGGCGGAGTCGGCAAGAGCACGAGCGCAGTGAATCTGGCGGCCGCGCTCGGCGAGCTGGGCAGCAAGGTTCTGCTGATCGACCTCGATCCCCAGGGAAACGCGACGTCGGGGTGGGGGCTGAACAAGAACCAGAGAGAACTGTGCGTCTACAATGCCCTGCTCGGAGACGCGAGGTTAGAAGACATCATCGAGCCGGCCGAAGTCGAACATGTGTTCGTCGTACCTGCTACGATACAGCTCGCCGGCGCCGAGATCGAGTTGGTGTCCGCCCTGAGCCGCGAGGGGCGCCTTCGCAGTATCATCGCGCCGGTCCTCGGCGACTTCGAAGTCATCATCGTCGATTGCCCGCCGTCGCTCGGACTGCTGACCATAAACGCCCTCACGGCAGCGGAGGGGTTGATCATCCCGATACAATGCGAGTACTACGCTCTCGAAGGGCTGTCGAAGCTCCTGGACAGCGTCCGGCTCGTGAAGACGCACCTCAACCCGAGCCTGGAGGTCTTCGGCGTCGTCATGACCATGTACGACTCGCGCACTCGGCTATCGCAACAGGTGGTGGAAGAGGTGAAGGACTTCTTCGCTGACAAGCTGTTCGCCACCTTGATTCCGCGCACGGTCCGGCTTTCGGAGGCGCCGAGCTTCGGGCAACCGGTGACGATGTATGACCCGACCGGCAAGGGCGCCGCAGCCTACAGGGAGCTAGCGAAGGAAGTGATCGAGCGTGTCTAAGAAGGGACTAGGGCGCGGCCTTTCCGCGCTGATACCCAGCATGCCCCAGGAGACGGCGGGGGAGACGCGGGAACTGCCTATCGAGGCGATATCTCCCAATCCCAGGCAGCCGAGGACCGAGATCGACGACGAGAAGATTGCCGAGCTTGCCGATTCAGTCACGAAGGTCGGCATCTTGCAGCCGATCATCGTGCGTCCCTTCGGCGAGGGATTCCAGATAGTCGCCGGGGAGCGTCGGTGGAGGGCCGCGAAATCGGCGGGCCTCGACAAGGTGCCGGTGGTCGTGCTCATGACCACGGACACCGAATCGCTCGAGCTGGCGCTCATCGAGAACCTGCAGCGCGAGGACTTGAACGCGATCGAGGAGGCCCGAGGCTACAAGCGACTCCTCACGGAACACCAGCTCACTCAGGCCGAACTAGCCGACAAGGTCTCAAAGTCGAGATCGGCGATCACCAACGCACTGCGACTACTCGACCTGCCGGAAGAGGTGCAGGACCTGGTTTACGAAGGTAGGCTGAGCGCCGGCCACGCTCGAGCGATTCTCACGGTTCCTGACGACGAGCAAAGGACTCGGCTTGCCAGGAAGTCGGTTCAAGAGGGACTGTCCGTCAGGGAGGTGGAGAACCTCTCGCGACTGATCGCGGCTGGCCAGAATCCCGAGCGCAGGACTCGCCCCGTCACGCCGACGTCCTTCAAGATCATCGCCCGCAAGCTGCGGCGGCTGCTGACGACGAACGTGCGGGTCAAGCAAGGGGAGAAGAAGGGCAAGATAGAGATCGACTTCGTCGACGAGGAGGATCTCGGGCGCATCGTGCGGCTGCTGACGGAGGGCGGCGACGGCGAGGAGAAAGAGGCGTGAGGATGTCTAGGCGACTGGAATATCTTGTCATTGGCCTGGTGGCCGGCTTCGCCGGAGGGCTAGTAGTGGGGCTGCTCTTTGCCCCATCGAGCGGCGCGAAGACCAGGAGGAAGCTGGTCTGGGAAGCCAATCGGCTGTCGGATGTCGCCCGCGATATGGCCGAGCGGCTCGAAGAGACCGCTGGAACTGTAGGAGAGCGCTTCGAACACTACATGGGCCGAGACGAACAGCTGGCCTGGAAGAAGTTACGCGAGCTCCGCGAAGGAGTAGACCGCTACACGGAGTCGCATCCCGCTCAGCCGTAGAGACGGCCAAGCGAATCCGGCGGCATGTCAGACCCGTCTGCCACTCTGTGACCGACCGCGCAAGCGGCATCCGCGCGGGCGAGAGGGTCGTCGTGGGGCTGACACTGATCACTGGCAGGGCCAACAGCGGAAAGACGGAGCACGTCGTCGACGCGCTTCGGCGCGCCGCGCTTGCCGGATCGGCGGCGACGGTGGTGCTGCCCTCCGAGCCCGACGCTCGACGGCTCGCAAAGGTAGTAAGCCAGATCGCACCCGTGGGGCTGCGAGCCATCGCGTACGACCGGTGGCTGACGGAGTCGTGGAAGGCGTTCGGAGACGGTCGGCGCATCGTAGGCACGGCGGCCAGGCGAGCGATGGTTCGCGAGCTCATCGCCGAAGGCGAGCTGAGAGGCAGCGGGGCGCTGTCCGAGAGTCCGGGAGCGGTCGCTCTTCTCGCCGAGGCCCTACGACGCGCATTCGAAGAGAGGGCGTCGACGGGCAAACGACCCGCGATCAGCGCGCCGGACGTCCGGCTGGACCGGCTGTGGGGTTCGTACGCCAAGACCCTGGCCGAGCGATCCATGGTTGAGCCTTCGGAGGCCTGGCAGGTGCTCGGGCGCGCCTGGCGGCCGGAGGGAATGGTGGTGTTTCACCACTTTCCTCGGCTCTCCGCGGCCCAGGAAGAGGGCGTCACATCCCTGGCCAGTCGATGCGAGCTTCTTGTGACCCTCACCTGGGAAGAGGGCTTCTCGGCGACCGAGCACGCGACACCTTTGGCACAGCGACTGAAGTCCTTGGCCGAGCATCACGTTCACGTTGCCTGGAGAGGTGGCGTATCCGTCCTCGAGCTGGAGGAGCTAGTGGAAGCGCTTCACTCCGGCGGCCGCGTGAAACCACGAGGCGCGGTCACACTCCAGGTCGCGGAATCCCCCGAGGCCCAGAGCGCACTCGTTGTCGAACGCGTTCAGGAGCTTCTGCGCGCCGATATCGCCGCCGACAGGATCGCGGTGGTCGCGGGACGATCGGGCCGAGCACTCGCAAGAGCCGAAGAGGCGCTACGGGCGGCAGGAATCGCCGCGCAGCGGGACGACGTGTCGCCGGCCAAGACAGCCGACCTGGGGGCGGCCGTCGGAGAGATCGCGCGGTTTCTCCGCAGCGGAGAAAGGGCGGCGCTGGAAGCGCTGCTGGCCCGACCTTCCGCCGGAGTGGAGCCGCAGGTCGGGCAGCAGGTGGTTGCCCGGTGGCGCTCTCGGATGGCAACCGACCCCGCGGCGCTCTTGAGCGACGCACGCGCAGCCGGGGCAGGCGCCGATCGGTGCTTGAGGGCTGCCCGCAACGTCTTCCGCGGCGATCGGCTATCGGTCGGCACAAACGAGTGGAAGGTGCTGCTGGACGCCCTGCTCGCGAATGTCCTAGACAGCACGCGTACGCCGTCAAGCGAGAAGGAGTTCTGCGGTCGTGCGCACGGCGCGATGCTCAAGGCGCTGATAGAAGTCGAGAGCGCATGCGAAGGACGGCTGGATCCGTGGCTTGCCGCGGGCGCCGCGCTGGACGCATCAGTCTCCCTGGCGGCCGAGGAGAGCGAGGGTGCTGTTCAGGTGACGACCGTTGGACGAGCACGCACGCGCCGCTTCGAGGCGCTGGTGCTCGTGGACGCCACGGCCGGAGGGCTTGTTCTTTCCGAGGACGGCGAGGGCAAGAGGGCGCTTCTGGCGGGACTCGGCGTGAGCCTCGACGATGAGGCAGGGCAACGAAGAGCGGCCTCCTACGACCTCGTCACCCGGGCGAGGACATCCCTCACCCTGATTCGGGCGGCGGTTGGCGCGGACGGCGTGCGCGTGTCGCCCTCGCCCCTATGGGAGGACATCGCCGACGCCTATGGTGGGTGCGACGCTCTCGAGTTCGGCCGAGACGAGGAGGTGTCGCCCGAGATCGCCGGACGGTCTCGGCGTGTTTCGGCTGAAGACGCGCAAGAGAAACCGCCGCGCGCGCCCGTCCGCACCAGCCCCTTGTGCGCCGCCGCTCTGGACGCGCAGGCGATCGAGGATCTCGGTTCGCGCAACCGATTCCGGGTGACGGAACTCGAGTCCTACATCGCCTGCCCGCTGCGGTGGTTCTGGGAGAGCGCGCTTCGCGCGAGGCCTCTCGATGCGGAAGGAGGCCCCATTCTGCGAGGAAGCGTCGCCCACAGAGCGCTGGCACGTTTCTATCGGGAGCTGCCTGACAGGCTGGGCGTCCGACGGGTAACGCCCGAAGGCCTAAGCGAAGCACTCGGCTTCCTAGACGAGGTTCTCGGCAGCGAGCTCGTTCAAGAAGGCCTCGAGCTGCGAGACAGACTCGAGATGGAACGAGTCCGCCGCGAGGTACGCGATCGAATCGCCTACGACGCCACGTTCGCTGAAGGATTCGAGCCCCTCACTGTAGAGCACGGCTTTGAGGTCGATGGACTGGTCGGCAAGGACATCGTGATCACCGGGCGCATCGACCGCATCGACTGCGCCGAGAGCGCCGCGATAGTGATCGACTACAAGTCATCGGAAACGCCCTCGCGAGCGCAGATCGACACGCGCAAGCTCCTGCAGGCGCCCCTGTATGCGGCTGTGACCGAAGCCGCTATCGGACGCCCGGTGGTCGCCTCTCTCTACGTGTCCCTCAGATCGGGAGCGGCACGCGGCCTGTGGAACCGCGAAGCCTGGCCTCAGGCGGGCCTGGCGCCGAACGATGCCCTCGACGCAAACGAGATGCGCGCATCGATGGAAAGGGCGATATCGATCGCCAAGGAGGCGGTAGAGGGAATCCGTAGCGGCGACATCGACCCGAGGCGCGCCCTCTCCCCCACCTGCGACCGGTGCCCGGCGAGAGTCGCGTGTTCGGAGGCCCAGGCATGAGCGGACGGGAGGACCCCCTCTGGACCGACGAGCAGCGAGCCGCCATCGAGTGTGCGATCGAAGACATCTGCGTCACCGCGGGCGCAGGCTCCGGCAAGACGGGCGTACTGTCGGAGAGGCTGGCGCACGCACTCGGCGGCGCGAACCCGACTGCGAGCGCGGAATCCGTCGTCGCCGTGACGTTCACCAAGAAGGCCGCTGCCGAACTCGCCGAACGGGTCGCGACTGCGCTGCGCGCAAGGGGGCTTCACCGGGAGGCGCGAGCGCTCGACAGCGGATGGATATCCACCCTTCACTCGCTCTGTGCTCGCCTCCTTCGGGCACATCCGCTCGACGCGGGAGTTGATCCGACCTTCTCGGTGATCAGCGGGGCGCGGGCGGCGGCGCTGCAGACAGCCGCATTCGACGCGGCCGCATCGAGGCTGTTGGCGGCGGGCGAGGCAAGCGTGGCTCGCTGGTTTCGCGACGACGGGTACGTTGCCTTGCGAAAGACCACGCTTGCCGCGTACGAACGATTGCGTTCGCTGGGCGGACGGGCGCAGGACCTCGCGTTACCGAAGGCAGCCGGGGCCGAGGATACGGTCGCACGATTCATCGAGACAGCGACTCGGGCGTCCGCGGAGATCGAGGGACTTGCCGATGGCGCGACAACACGGGACAACCTTGCCCGGGCACGCGCGTCGCGTGAAGCGGCGGAGCGGCTGCTGGCAGCCGACTTGCCGACGGAAGAGGCAGTTCGCCTGCTGCACGAGGCCGTTCTCGAATTCCGCCTCATCAGGAGGGGGTCCTCGGCGGCGGTTGCGGAGCAGGTCGCTGGCGCGCGCGACAGGCTGCTCGAGGAGGCGAGCGCGGAGGCCGCGGCCCTGGCGGCCGAGGGCATTCTGGCGCTGATGAACGAGTACGACTTGGAGTACTCCCGGGTCAAAGCGCGACTCGGCGTTGTGGACTTCGCGGACCTGGAGCTGCGGACGGCGGCGCTGCTCACAGCCCACCCGGAGGTGCGCGACGGCTACCGGAGTCGCTTCGACTTGGTGATGATCGACGAATTCCAGGACACGAACGAGGTCCAGGCGGAGATTGTGCGGGCCATCTCGGAGGGCAACCTATGCGTCGTGGGAGACGAACGGCAGTCGATCTACGGGTTTCGCAACGCGGACCTCGAGGTGTTTCGCGCGCACAGTCGGGATCTCGCCGAGGGCGGCGGGAAGCATATGTCGCTCGCCAGCAACTTCCGCTCGCACCCCGACATACTGCGGTTCGTGAACGCGACTTTCGGCACGAAAGCCCTGCTCGGGGAAAGCTTCGAGCCCCTGCGCGCGGGCCGAACGCAGTACCGGTGTGTCGACCCGCCCGACGGGCGAGTGACCTTCGCGATGGTGAGTGCGGACAGGCTGTCGGAGGCCCGCAAGGCGGAGGCGGCACTCGTCGCGTCGCGGCTGCGGCGACTGCGGGGTGAGTTCGCGCTCGAGCAGATGGCGGTGCTCCTGAGAACCCGCACCGCCGCGAACGTGTATGCGTCGGCGCTGCGAGGCGCCGGCCTCGATTGCGTGATCGTCGGAGAAGGAGACCACCTCTCTCGGCCGGCCGTCCTCTCGCTCGTCGGCCTCCTGAGGCTGGTCGCCAACCGCTACGACGATCTCGCGGCGCTCACATTCCTCGGCGGTCCCGCGGGTGGGCTGGACGCGGGCGAGCTGCTGCGGGTCCGCCGCGCCGCGAACGACGGGCCTGTAGCCGAGGGCCTCATCCGCGTAGCCGCCGACGAAGACTCGTCGGGGGCGATCGCCGCCGCCGCCATGGCGCTCGTCCGCGCACGCGAGAACGCAGGCCTGGAGGCGCTCAGCATCACGGTACTGAGGGCGATGGAAGACCTCGGCATGCGAGAGCGCTTGTGTGCCGAGGGCTCGGAGGGTGCCTCCTGCTATGCGGACTTGCGCGGGCTCGTGCGCATGGCCGACGAGTACGAAGAGGCCTGCGGACGGAGCCTGGTCGGCTTCATGGAGCACGTGCGCCTCTGCGAAGAACACGGCGAGGAGGAGGCCCCCGCGCCGCAGGCGCGGTCCCGGGGAGCGGTGCAGATCATGACCATGCACGCCGCCAAGGGGCTGGAGTTCCCGGTCGTCGCGATTGCTGATCTGGGCTATGAGCCGTCGGCCTCGCCAGGCCGCGTCCTGCTCGACCGGTCTGATGGGAAGATCGCGATGGCGGTCGTTCCCGCCTTCCTTCGCGGCACCGTCGAGGAGAGATCGAGCGCGCGCTTCAAGCGGATGCGCGCGGCCCGGGAGCGGAAGGAGTCCGACGAGGACGCTCGGCTACTCTACGTCGCGTGCACGCGCGCCGAGGAGGTGTTGCTCCTGTCCGCCG
>JBBILP010000040.1:0-8928 GCA_037444885.1 Actinomycetota bacterium
TCGACCTCGAAGAGCGGCAGCACGCCGTGGGTACGCGCAAGCGCCACCGGCAGCAGCTCCAATGCCGCGGGCTCCGGCTCGTAGCTCTCGATATCGACCTGTGGAACGCCCATCTCGCCCTCTAGGACGCCGCGTAGGTCCGCCGCCGAGACCAATCCGCGCTCGGCCAGCACTTTCCCCACCGAACCGCCGGATCCGTCGGCTTGCTCGACTGCCGAGACGACCTGTTCCGACGTGAGCAGGCCAGCCGAGACGAGCGCGTCAAGAACGCGACCCGACAGCGTGCTTGCCTCAGTCATCGCCTGTCCCCTATCCCTGCGCCTTGGCCAGCTCCTCGGCCACGGCGGCCAGGAGCTTCTCCGGCTCGACGGGCTTGGTCAGATACTGGTTGGCGCCGGTCCGAATCCCCGTCGCCATTGCCTGCTCTTCGGTCTTGGCCGTGAGCATGATGATCGGGATGTCCTTGTACTTCTGGTCGAACTTGAGCAGCCGACAGACTCGGTAGCCGTCCAGTTTCGGCAGCATGACATCGAGCAGGATCAGGTCAGGCATCTCGGCCTTGGCCGTCTCGAGCGCCTCGGTGCCGTCTGCGGCCGTTATCACCTCGTACCCGCCCGATTGCAGGATCGCCTTGATCATCTCAAGGATGGTGGGACTGTCGTCGACCGCCAGGATGCGTGCCGCCATTCGTGGCTCCCTCCGCACTACAACGCCTGTAGGAATCTATCGCCCAGGGCGCAAACGTTCTTTAGACGTTTCCGGTCGCCTTCCGACACTCTATCAGACTGCGCTCTACCGTTCTTACCAGCAAGTCCGCCTTGAAACCGCCCATGAAATGGGTCCACTCACCATCCGGGTTCTCGTACAGCGCTCGGAGCGCGTTCTCGTACTCCCTGCTCGCCGCCGGCCAGTTGTGTTGGGCCTTGTAGATGTTGCCGAGATTCAGGTGCGCCAGCGCGAACCCGGGGTCGATGTAGATCGTCTTCTTGAGCTCGGCGACCGCCAGGGCCATGTCGTCTTGACGCTGATATATGATGCCGAGTACGTAGCGCGCCGCGGGCAAGAGCGGGTTGATGCTGAGCGCCACGTGGCATTCCGAGAGCGCCTGGTCGTAGCTGCCGAGGTCGGCATGCGCGAACGCCGCCAATAGTCGCGCCTCGGTGTTGGTCGGCTTGTGCGCGATCACGTCCCGCACTCGCGCGAGCACCGCGTCGGGTCTCCCCTCGGCGGAGGCTAGCTGCGCCTCGGAGAGCATGGCGTCCAGGTCGACCTTCTCCCCGGTCTCGACCGAGCCCCTGGAAGCGCGACCCGTTCGGGCATTCGCGGGATCGCGACCCCCCTCTCCCACGCGCGCGGCGTCCGGGATTCCGGCCTGCGTGACCGAGGGCTCTCGCCGGACCCGGCGGGCCTGCAGCGGGCCACCCGGAACGTCATGCAGAACTCCGAACCTCCGGACCAGCCGCGGCTTCCTGTACAGGAAGACCTTGTTCACCTCAACCGGCTCGAACTCGTCGCTGATGGAGGTCAGTGTCTCGGAGTGGCCGATGAACAGATACCCGCCCTCGTTCAAGCTGTTGAAGTAGTTCGACACAACTCGCCGGGTGGACTCCATCTTGAAGTAGATGGTCACGTTGCGACAGAAGATGATGTCCCAGTTGCCCATGAGGGCCAGAGGGTACGGCTCCTTGATGAGGTTGTGATAGCCGAAGTCGACGATCTTGCGTACCGGAGGCCTGATCTTGAACTCACCTTGCCGCAGACGGTCGAAGTACCTGAGCAGAAGGCCCTCTGGAACAGAGGACACGGCCTTGGGGGAGTAGACGCCCTCCTGCGCCACGGTAAGCGCCTTGGTCGATACGTCCGTACCCAGTACGTGCGGCGTCCAGCCGAGACCCTCGATGCCCGCGTCGAGCAGGGTGATGGCGATGCTGTAGGGTTCCTCCCCCGTCGAGCACCCAGCGGACCACACGCGCAAAGCCCGATTCCCCGGGGGCTTCTCGGCCATGATCTCGGGCAGGACGTGGGAACGGAAAACCTCGAACTGACCGGGGAAGCGGAAGAAGCTCGTCTCGTTGATGGTGACAAGGTTGAGGAGTTCGCGGAACTCATCCTCGTCGCGGCTCAGGATGTCGAAGTACTCGGCGTACGACTCCACCTCGCGCCTGGTGGCGCGCGTCAGCAAGGAGATGCGAAGGGAGTCAAGCTTGCTCTCCTCGAGGTAGATGCCCGCGTGGGAGTGGATCAGGTCACGAAATCGCAGGAACTCCTCGACTGTAAGGTCCTTGGGAAGGCCTTCGCCGGGGGCTGTCATCAGGTGCTGCGTCTCCTGCTACGTCTCGGCCAACAAGTCCTCTTCCTCGAGGACGCCCAGCTTCTCGATGAGTCCCGCCGAGTACATCCCGTACAGGATCTTGGCCGTCTCGAAGTCGTTGTATCCAGTGAGCTCAACGAGCTCCCTCACGCTCCGGCCACCGTGAAGGTAGCACAGGAGCAGCCACTCTTTGGGCTTGAGGTGTATCTCCATCGACTTGTCCCCGGGACCCGAAGCCATGGTGAACTCCGTGTCGATCGAGGGTATCTTCTCGCGAATGCGGTTCCACAGCTCCAGACGCCTGGAGGCTTCCATGATGATGTTCTCCACGGAAACGGAAACGCCAATGTCCTCGTCGTCGCAGGTCTCCTCCGATTCGAAGCGGAGTTGGCCCTCCTCCCACCTGAACAGATCGAAGAGGGTGTCGTGGATCTGGTCTTGTATGAAGTTCTCGAGGACCTTGCCGTCAAGATAGCCTTCGTCCACTAAGATCTGCCCCAGACGGCGACCAGCCTTCTCCTTCTTCTGTATCTTCTGCAATCCGAGAGCCTGGCGGAGCTGCTTCTCGGAGACCACACCCGACTTGACCAACCTGCGTCCGAGAGACTCGCGATTCCAGTTCGAAGTCGCGAAGAAGACCCGGCCCTTCTTGAAGCACACGGTGCCCTCGGCATCCTCGCGCTCCAGGTGAAGCACGCCGGTCTTGCGCCCAGAAGCCAGTAGGCGAAACATGTCCGCCAAGGAGAAATCCACGAGGTTGCCCTCAAGAGCCACGTGTCACCTCCACTAGCCCCATCATCGCATCGAGTCGCGACGCACGCTGCCACACCCGGGGCGTGCCGCGACAATCCTATCATCGGAGAATACGGCACAAAAGCTGAGTGGAGTTCATAGTGGCGCCCGGCGGGCGTGCGGACTCGCGCGTGAGGGCGCTGAGCGGGAAAGACCACAAAAGGGGCCGCGATGCCGGCTGTCGGTAGCGAACTCGAACACGCCTGGGGCGTCTCCGCAGAGCGGGCCGCTCACATTCAGACCGAGCTCGCCCGTCACGTCGTCCTGTCGGCACTTGGCGCCGAGCAAGTGCGTATCGCCGCCGGCGTGGACGTCGGCTACAGCCTTGACGGCTCACGCGCATGGGCGTGCGCGGTCAGCATGGACTCGTCATATCGAGTACTCGAGCGAACCGTCGTGCCCGGCGCCCCCGATAGGACCTACTCACCGGGGCTGTTGGCCTTCCGAGAGGGCCGCCTCACCGTCGCGGCGCTTACCGCCCTGGAGGCGCGACCCGATCTCGTGTTCTGCGACGGACACGGCATCGTGCATGAGAGGGGCCTCGGCCTCGCCTCACACATCGGGGTTCTGCTCGACATCCCGACGATCGGCGTGACCAAGACCCCCTTCCACTCCGTCGAGCGGCTCCCTGAGACCGAACGCGGCAGCCTTCTCGTCTACGAGAAGGAATGGGGGGCGCGGGGCGCCGCGCTACGCCTGCGGACCGGGGTGAAACCCGTCTACGTATCGCCAGGTCACCTCGTGGACCTGGAGAGCGCGATAGCACAGTGTCTTGGATGGTCGACCGGTCATCACAAGGTCCCCGAGCCGCTTCAGGCCGCGGACACCCTGAGCCGCCTGGCGCGCCAGGGCACGTGAGGTGCAGGCGACGATGTCGAGCGCGAGCCGCCTACGGTTCCCAGAGCGGCCCCAGCACGATCTCGTCGGCGACAAGCTTGCTCCCCGCGAGCCTGAAGCGAGCACGCACCCGCTCGCCTCGGCCTGGTATGAGCAGGAGGGCACCGGTGGCCTTCTCGGACTCAAACGCCGACGCATCGGACGCATAGGTGAGATCGTCCTCGTTCACGTAGTGGAGCTGCACGAGGTGGTATATCTCGACTTGCCCGAGTCTGTCCGGCACCTGTACGTCGACACTGCCCTTCATGTCCACGATCGGCCGCTCCGCTACCACCCTGAACGCCGCCATTCCCTCGATGCGGGCTTCGGATCCGATCTCAATGTCCAGCCAGAACGCGGAAGGCGACGAGTCCTTCGGGTGCGGGATCCGGAATGAGGTGGCCGACGCCTGAGGCGGATACGCCGAAGGCCATGCACCGATCATCACCTCGCGGTCGAGCACTTCGATCGAGTCCGCTCTCAGCTTCGAGCCCTTGACGCGCAGCTTCGCCTTCACCCATCTGTCGCGGAGCAGGTCGACCGGCGCGGCCGCCCCGTCCGCGTCGCTGGGCGCATCGGCGGACGCGTCATCTTCCCCGGATCGTCCCACGAGCTCGTCCATATCGACGAGCCGGTCATCCACGCGGACCTTGAACCCACGAGCGATGGAAACGGGTAGCAGGTGGAAGACGCGCACGGCTCCGGCCTGCTCGGGCACTACGATGCCGATGACGTATCGATCGCCAAACGGTAGGCGTGACTGTTCCACGCCACTGGCCAGGTACCCCGTGACCTCGATCGCGCCGTCGCTCGTCGGCTGCAGCCAGTCGCGATTCGTCACCGCCTTGCCCACCCGGGCCGTCTTGACAGTCGCGATCGCGGACCGTGCTTGGCGTTCCGCGATACTCCCCATCCGGCCCACGCCCGCGCAGCCGCCTCCGCCGATGAGCGCGAGGGCGAGCGCCGCGGCGACTGCGAACCTGGCGGGCCTAGCGCGCACGCGTCGACACCGTTCTGAGTCCGGAAAGGGTGGCCGGTAGACCGCGCTCCGGGTGAATCGGTCGAGGCAGACCCGCTACCGCCGCCATCACGACCGCCGTCCAGGCAACCGCCCACGTGGCGCATGCGAGGAGCGGCAAAGGACGTGCCTCGGACACGCCGAGATCCAGGAGATACATGCCCGGAGTTCGTCCCCAGATGCGAAGAGACATGGTCCTGTACGCCGTGTCGAACACGAGTATCGCAATGACGATCGAGGTCACGAACAAGGGCAACGGAAGGGTCGCTCGCACGAACGGAAACGGAAAGGCGAGCATCGCGACGGCTGCGGCGACAGCTAGATCGATGAGCCCGGCCGCGCGTACTGAACGGACGTCCGCAGGACCCGTCGCCGAGTACTCGGAGATCCTCGGCACGTCACGGACTCCCCTCGGCGGAGGACACCGTCGCTCGTGCCGCCGATATCGCGCTCACAAACGCGGTCATCTGCTCCGGCGTGGTCATTCCGCCGTCGTCCGCGATGAGCAGACCGCCCGCTTGCGCTAGCACGCCCACGCGAGTGCCAGCGCTCGTGGCTTGCAGGTCGCCCGCCGTGAGCTCTTGCGTGGGCACTCCCCCCACCAAAGCGAGTCCGGCTTTCCTAGCGCACCAGTAGACGCGCTCGAAGGCCTCCCAGCTCAGGCCGCCGCATCCGTGTACCGCGGAGAAACCCGCGGCCTTGATAGCGCGCGCGAAGACGCGTACGTCTCCGTCACTGTGGAGGATGTAGGGTCGGTCCACCCCGGAGGCCGAGATGATCCCTGCCATACGCGGGAAGATCTCGTCGAACGCGAAGTCCGGAGCCACGAGTGGGCCGGCCGTTCCCGCCAGGTCGTCGGCGATCACAACCGCAGTGGCCTGGTCGGCCACCCCGGACATGAGCTCGTCTATCGCGGCCGTCATCCCATCATCGAGCAACGACGACAGCCGCTCCGGCTCGGCGGCGCTCGCCCGGATGCCTTCCGCCCAGCCGAGCACGGCGAGTGCCCTCGACAGCGGACCGTCCAACACGCGGAAGACGGCGCAGCCCTGCTCGCGCAGCGCGGCGGCAACCTCGTCGGCCACACCCTCGCCGGAGGCGAACGCGAAGTCCAACGCGAGTTCCTTGCAGGCCTCGGCGATGGCGGCAGCCGGGCTCGCCGCCGTCGAGGCGATCGCGGCGAGAGCGGCCGGCGCGGGGAACGACATACCGAACACGGTAGGTCGATCACCGGTCGCCGAGAGCGCGAGCGCGGTCCGCACTTCTGCTTGCGTGCGCGTGTCCATGCCCACATTGTAGTACCCGTGAATGTCGGAGGCGTCGAGAGGACACCTCGTGGCGAAGCGCGAGCGTATACCACAGCTGTCGAAGTCGCGATTCCTCGCGGGGTTTCAGTGTCCCCTGCGCCTGTACTACGAGTGCTATCACCGCGAGCTCATTCCTGAGATCGGGGTGGCTCAGCAGGCGCTCTTCGACGTCGGCCACCGCGTCGGTCGGCTCGCGCAGTCCCGGTATCCCGGTGGGGTCGAGGTCACCGAGGGTCCGCTCCAGCACGCCCAGGCCATCGACTCGACCAACTCCTTCATCGCGGACGAGAGCGTGCCTGCCGTCTTTGAGGCCGCCTTCGTGCACGACGACGTGAAGGTCAGGGCCGACATCATCGTGCGCCTCGACGAGGCGTGGGACGTCTACGAGGTGAAGTCGGGCACGTCCGTCAAGGAGGTCAACGAGTGGGACGCCGCCCTGCAGTTGTACGTCATGGAGGGCGCGGGACTGCGTGTGCGCAGGATCGGCATCCTGCACCTGGACCGCGAGTACCTCTACGAAGGCGGCGAGTACGACCTAGATGGGCTATTCGCATCCACCGACGTCACATCGCGAGCGCGAGAGCTCCGGGCGGAGGTCGTGCGGGTCCTCGCCGAGATGCGCGGACCGCTCCGGGAGTGGGAGCCGCCGGTCGTCGAGTGTGGTGCGCACTGCGCCAGCCCCTACGACTGCTCGTTCGAGGACGTCTGCCGATCGTCTCTCCCTCCCCACCAGCTTAGCGAGCTGCCCAACGTGAGCGCTCGGCTGATGGCATCGTTGACCGAGGCGGGCTACGCCACCATCCCGGAGATCCCGGAGGACTTCCCCGGCCTGTCGCGTCTGCAGCGTCGAGTGTGTCGAGTGGTTGCCTCCGGCGAAGCTCACCTCTCTCCCGACGTCGCCGAGGCGATTCGCGCACAAGTGGCGTTTCCCGTGCACTTCCTGGACTTCGAGACGATCGCTCCCGCGCTGCCCCTCTACCCCGGCACCCACCCGTACCAGGTCCTTCCTTTCCAGTTCTCGGACCACGTCCTCTTGCCGGACGGCTCGGTGGAGCATCACGAGTACTTGCACGGCCCCGGCGACCCTCGGCGACCTCTGGCCGAGGCGCTCTTGCGCGCCGTGGGCTCGGAGGGCTCGATCGTCGCGTACTCGGCGTTCGAGAAGACGCGCATCCGGGCACTCGCGGAGCAACTGCCGGACATGGCGGCAAGCCTACTACCCGTAGCCGATCGCATCGTGGATCTACTTCCAATCGTGCGGGACCACTGCTACCACCCCGAGTTCCGGGGGTCTTTCTCGATCAAGCGCGTGCTGCCCGCACTCGTTCCCGGCATGAGCTACGAGGACCTGGAGATCGCCGACGGGTCGGTAGCCTCGGTCCTGCAGCTGCGACGCGTGCATCCCGAGACATCCGCCGAGGAGAGCGCCGCTATCGCCGAGTCGCTCCTTCGCTACTGCGAACGCGACACGCTCGCCATGCTGCAGTTGTACCGGGCGCTCCTTGCGGCCCGCGCGGAGTAGCGCATCGCCGAGAGCAGAGCGCGGCGCGACTCCGGTTCAGGCCCTCTGGAGTCGGTAGCAGCGGTGGATCTTTGGATTGCGGGCGAAATCCTCCGGAATCGTCTCGGGAGTGATGTCCTCGATCCGAAACCCCGAAAGCGCCTCCTCGTCAAGCATGAAGCGACGGTGATTCGTGGAGAAGATGAGCGTGCCGTCCTTTGAGAGAAGCGAGGCCACCGAGGAGAGCAGCGCCGCGTGATCCCGCTGGATGTCCAGAGTGCCCTGAGCCATGCGCTTGCTGTTCGAGAAGGTCGGCGGATCCAGGAAGATCAGGTCGTAGCGATCGGCCTCTCCCGCGTCGACGCGCGCGACCTCGGCGTCGATCCATTGCAGTGCGTCCGCGCGAACGAAACGGTTCCGCGCGCCCTCGGCGTATCCGTTGAGACGCAGGTTGCGCCGCGCCCAGTCCAGGTAGGTCGCCGACATGTCGACGGTCGTCGTGGACGCCGCCCCGCCGGCCGCCGCGTACACGGTCGCCGTCCCGGTGTATGCGAACAGGTTAAGGAAACGCTTACCCTCCGCCATCCGTCGTATGAGCGCCCGCGTCGGCCTGTGGTCCAGGAACAGACCCGTGTCGAGGTAGTCGCGCAGGTTCACGAGGAAGCGCAAGTCACCCTCCGCTACCTCGAAGTACTCACCGCGGTCCTCCTGCCGCTCGTACTGGGCGAGTCCACGCTGACGTCGGCGTACCTTGAGGACGACGTCGTCGTGCTCTATGCCGAGGATCTCGGGGATGACTGTCATGGTCTCGCCGAGCCGGCGGCTTGCGGCTTCGGGGTCCACGCTGGGCGGCGGGGCGTACTCCTGTACGTGCGCGAAGCGTCGGCCCTCGAACGACCCCGTCCCGACGTAGAGATCGATGGCCACCGCGTACTCGGGCAGGTCCGCGTCGTAGACGCGATAGCATGTCGCGCCCTCCTTGCGGACCCATTTGCCGAGGCGTCGAAGGTTCTTGCGTAGTCGGTTGGCAAGCATCTCGCCGCCTGCCCCGCCCGCGGTGGGTGCCGCAGCGCCGGGTGAGGCGGGCCGCGCCCTCTCGGCGGGCCGCGCCCTCTCGGCGGGC
>JBBILP010000041.1:0-8887 GCA_037444885.1 Actinomycetota bacterium
ATCGGCGAGAGGCTCGAAATCGAAATCGCCCTCGTCCCATCGCATCAGATCGAAGATCGTGTCCTGAATCTGTTCCTGTACGAAGGCCTCCAGCACCTTCTCGGTGATGTAGCCCTCGTCTACGAGGATATGGCCGAGCCGACGTCCACCGGGCTCGGCTCGCTGGATCTCGAGAGCACGCGTCAACGCGGCGGGAGTGATCTTCTGCGCGGCCGCAAGTCTCTCGCCGAGCGGCTCGCGATGCCAGTTCGACTGGGCGAAGAAGACGTCGCCTTCGCGGAACCACACGCTGCCTTCCGCGCCGTCTCTTCGACGAATGCGCAGCACACCGGTCTTCCGGCTGAACGTCACCAGCTGGAAGACATCGGGCAGACTGAAGTCCTTGAGATTACCGCGAAGTGCCATCTAGCTCCCGGTCGCCACCTTCCCTCTTGCCAGAGCCGAGAAAGCTTATCGCAAGACGTTGGCGATGGCTTCGGCGGCCTCGCTCATGTCGTACAGAACCAAGCCGAGCTTGGCGTCGTGCGCTGCCAGGACGGTCAGCACTGCCCTGTCGCCCGCGGCGATCAGCATCACGTAGCCGCCCTCTCCTTCGATGAACACCTGCGTCAGGTGCCCCTTGCCGAGTTCGGCGGCGGCGCGCTCTCCCAGACCTAGGATGGCAGCGGACATGGCGCCGACGCGGTCTTCCTGCATGCCTACAGGCAACGCAGAGGCCATGATGAAGCCGTCCAGACTGACGAGAGCGGCCGCCTGGACATCAGGCGAGCTCTCAATCAGACGGTTGAGCGTATCCGCCAGCTGGTCCTCGCGGGTAGCGGGTCGTGCCTGAGCTTGCGGTCGTTCAGCGGGGATCTGCGCGGCCGGAGCGGCGACCTGATCCGCCGGCTGTTGCGCCGGCGCGGGGACCCCAACTTCGTACTCCGGCGCGGGCGTCACGGGCACGGATGCCTCAGACACCGGCGTCGGAACCTCTGGCGCTGCGGCTTGCGGCGCCGCTGCTGGCGCAGGCGTCGGCACGGGTGCGACCACTATCGGCGGTACTACGATCTCATCGTCTTCGGCGGCGTCGTCGTCGACGTCGCTGATGAAGAAGTCCCCGATGCCGCTATCAACCATTCCTACGACACCTCCAAAATACCCAGTGGCCGCAAGACAACAAGGCCTGCGACCGAACGGGCGTGACCAGCTTTTTCAGTCTCTCACGACGATGTATCGGATACAACCGAGCCTCAGACCACCACGCGCATGATCTCCTCGACCGATGTGAGCCCCAAGCGCACCTTCGCGAAGCCATCGTCCCGAAGGGTCATCAGGCCCTCGGCGACGGATTGTCTCTTGATGGCGTCAGACGAAGCGTTCTCGATCGCTAGCTTCTGTATGGACTCGGACATCGTCATGACCTCGTGTATCCCCATCCGGCCCTTGTAGCCGAGGTTGTTGCACCTCTTGCAGCCAACGGCGCGGAATAGCTTCGGAACCTTGCCGGGCTCGAAGGGGAAGTTGACGCGCTGCAGCGATTCCTCCGACGGCACGTACTCCTCCTTGCACTCGGTGCAAAGACGCCTGGCGAGACGCTGTGCCAGAACGCATGTCACCGCGGAGGCGGTAAGGAACGGCTCGATCCCCATCTCGGTCAAGCGGGTCAAGGCGGAAGGGGCATCGTTGGTGTGCAGGGTCGAGAGGACCAGGTGACCCGTGAGCGCGGCCTCGATGGCGATCTTGCCCGTCTCGCGGTCTCGGATCTCGCCGATCATCACCGTGTCGGGGTCCTGGCGCAGAATCGAGCGCAGGGCGGCCGCGAAGGTGAGGCCGGCCTTCTCGTTCACCTGGACCTGCGAGAGTCCGGCCAGCCGATACTCCACCGGATCTTCGACCGTGATGAGGTTGGTGCGAACGTCGTTGGTCTTGTTGATCGCCGCATACAGCGTGGTCGACTTGCCTGAGCCGGTGGGTCCGGTGACGAGAACCGCGCCCCAAGGCTTGGAGAGCGCCTCCAGCAGACGCTCCAGGGGCTGCTCGAGGAAGCCCAGGTCCTCCAGCGACATCATGATCGAGTCTCGCCGCAGCAGACGGATGACCGACATCTCGCCATGAACGACGGGCAGAACCGCCACTCGGAAGTCCACCGCTTTGCCGTCCAGCACGACGCCGAACCGTCCGTCCTGCGGTACTCGCCTCTCAGCGATATCCATGTTCGTGGCGATCTTGAGGCGCGATATCAGCTGCCTGTGCAGCTTCTTGGGACTCCTGAAGACCTCCTGGCAAACACCGTCGATGCGGTACCGCACTCGCAGCTCGTTCTCGAGCGGCTCTATGTAGATGTCACCCGCTCCCTGCCGGATGGCCTCGGTCACGATGAGGTTCATGAGCTTGGCCACCGGCGCTTCCTCGTCGCTGGCCTCGTCGATCTCCTCTTTGGTGACCGTGGAGACGTCTTCGAGATCCCCTACCATCTCGTCGACGTTGTCGTGCATCGCCGCGACCTTGTCGATCGCGGTCATCAGGTCGCTTTCGGCGGCTACGACCGGCCGCACGTCATAGCCCGTGACGATCCGCAGGTCGTCGATCGCGAAGATGTTGGCCGGGTCCGCCATCGCGACGACGACTTCGTCGTCCTGGACCTTGATGGGCAGGACGTGGTACTTCCTGGCCAGCTCGGGCGGGATGAGCCCGACTGCGTTGGGATCGATCTCGTACGCGCCGAGGTCCACATACGCGACGCCCATCTGATCCGCGACCGCCTGCGCTATCTGCGGCTCCGTCGCGAACTTGTGATCCACGAGCCGACTGACGAGCGTACCTTCACCGTCCTCGGCCAATGCCTGTTCGAGCTGCTCGTCCGTGATAAGCCCAGCGTGGACAAGCAGCCTTCCGAGCCGTTTGCTGCTCGCGGCACTCATGTCAGTCCCCCGTGCCCCGTTCCTCCCCGCGTGCGGCGATCTCATCAAGTGCCGCCTGCTTCAACACGTCACGCGGCGTCGTGTTCTGCGCACTCGGGTTCCAGATGTCTATGGCTATGGCCGCCTGACAGACCAGCATGGCGAGGCCGTCTACCGTCTGCGCGCCTGCCGCGCGTGCGGCATCGAGGAGCCTCGTCGAGCCGGAGCGATAGACCATGTCCGTGACCAAGTGCGTGGGCTTGATCCACTCCGCCGGGATCGGACTCGGGTCTTCGGGGTTCATGCCCACCGTGGTCGCGTTCACTATCAGGTCGGCGGCGTCCACCGCCTCGCGCGCGGTATCGCCCAGCGCGACAACTTCGCTCTCGGTTCCCCGCATGTGCGCGCTCATCCTGCCGAGCAGCTCCTCGGCACGCTCGGGACTCCTGTTCACTACCGCGATGTGCGCCGCCTTGCCGAGGACGAGCGACACGAAGGCCGCGCCCGCCGCACCGCCTGCGCCGAGGAGCACCACCCGACGTCCCTCGGGAACGAACCCTGTCTCTGTCTCGATGGCCTCCAGCAGACCGCGCCCATCGGTGTTGTATCCGATCGTCCTGCCATCCGCGCAGTGCACGGTGTTGACCGCGCCCGCCATCTGAGCGAGCATCGCCACCTCGTCGCAGAGGTCCAGCATGATCTGCTTGTACGGAGTGGTCACATTCACGCCCACGAACGGCAGCACGCTCAGTGCTCCGAAGAAACGGTAGATATCAGAGGAATCCTGGACAGGAAGTGGTACGTAGACCCAGTCCAGATGCAGGGCCTCGTACGCCGCGTTGTGCATGACCGGCGAGAGCGAGTGATCCAAAGGCCAGCCGATGAGACCCGCCAACTTCGTACGTCCTGTTACGTGTGGGCTCAACTCCGCGGTCCTCCTTCGTTCGTGTGCCCGGAGACAGGCTGTCTCCCGGCCAGCGCGAGGGCCTCGATCCGACGCAAGAGCAGGGTGTGCGGCAGGTCGGTCTTCGAAAGCGGCGCAACGAGCACCGTCAGCAGGCCGAGCGCATTCCCGCCTAGCACGTCCGTGAAGAGCTGATCGCCGATAACGGCCGTGCTGCCTCTGGATGCGCCCAGCGACTCCATGGCTCGTCTGAACGCGAACGGCAGCGGCTTCAGCGCTTTCGCGACCAACTCGAACCCGAGCTCCTCAGCCACTCGCTTCACCCGCTCGTGCCAGTTGTTCGATACGAGACACACCCGAAACCCTTCTTCCGCCAGTCGACCCGCCCACCGGCGCAACTCGTCGGGAAGCACGTTCGTGTCCCTCGGCAACAGTGTGTTGTCGAGATCGACGAGCAGTGCGTTCACCCCACGAGCCCGCAAGTCACTCAGGTCTATGGCGAATACGTCGGTGTAGTAGAGGTCGGGCTTGAGTATTGCCACGTGAATGGCTCCTAGTGGTCAGGGACGCCGTCACCGTCATGGTCGTGTGCCCCAGGACCCACCTCGGACCCTATGGACTCGTCCAGAAGTTCCGATTCTCGGATGACTTCTGCCGCCTTGTCCGTCTGACCGGCCGCTCTGTACGCCGCTGCGAGTATCGAGTACGCGTCGTGCTTCTCGACGTCGTCGGTCCACCGCGCCGCCCTCGCCAGGTCGGCCTGAGCGGCGGCGCCCCGGGGGTCGTTCCCGAACACCAGCAGAAGCTGCGCGAGATTCGTGTACAGGAGGCCGGAGTCGGGGTTGTTCGCTATCCCCTCCCGCGCGATCTGCAGGGCCGTCTGCATGTCCCCGTTGGCTGCCACGATGTAGGAGCTTATGTAGTAGGCCTCGACGAATTGCGGATCGAGCAGCACTACCGCCCTGAGCGTAGGGACGGAGAACCGCTGCTCTCTAAGGTCTCCGGACTCGTAGTACTCGTGGAATTGCGGTTCGATCCGATTCCACAGTACCGCGGCCACGAAGGTGCGCACACCCGCGAGGTAGGCGAAGCCGGCCCGACCGACTGACCTCTCGGTGGCCATGGGTGGCGCTGTGGACGACGCGCTGGGGAGCGACTGAAGGGCGAGGGCCGCGGCAAGCGCCACGCACGCCAGCAGATAGGGCAAGGCGCGGCGCACATCGGCCATCACAGATCACGTTCCCGAAAGGCGATGTGCCCGACCGCGAGCAGCCCGACCACCCACGCGACGAACGCTGCTGTCATCACCGCGACCTGCCCGGCGGAAACGCCGTCACCGTGTGCGACGGGATTTATCACGTTGAAGGAGTCGAAGGACGGAAACAGCCGCCAGACGAGTGTCCCCTCGGCGGCAAGCGACGACCTCGAGTGAACCGCGAAGAGGAACGCGCCCGATGCGACCGCCACAACAACGGGTCCAGTGCGCGTGGACACGGCGACCGCGAACGCGATGAGCGCCCCCATCTCCAACAACACGCCCAGCGAACCCTCCCAGAGCACGAACATCGGATCCCCGTATTGGAGGAACGCGATCACCTGATCGACCACAGTGAACATACAGATCGCCGCGCCGACGACGACCCATATCCCGAGCCACGTCCCCGCGAGGTACTCCCATCTGCGAACGTCCTTCGAGAGCACGTTGTAGACGGTACGACGCTCGATCTCTCCGGGGATGCGATTCGCAGCCAGAGCCAGGGCCAGGACCAAGGCACCGACGTACGTCAGCGCGATCGCCACTTCTCGGAAGACCGAGCCGACGACTCCGACGCCGTAGCTGGGGAGCCCGGGTATCGCGATGGCCATCAGGGCTGCCAGCGCGAACACGACGTAGACCACTTTGCGACGGACCGCATCAGCGAGTATGGCTAGCGCTATCGCCAGGACATTGCGCACTACGCATCCACTCCAGAGCCACCGTGGCGCGTCTGCTCGAGCAAGCGCGCGAAGTAGTCCTCCAGGGACTCGCGCTTCGGCGTGACCGACACCAGCCTGCCGCCGACATCGGCGACCAGGTCAACGACTTCCCTCACCGCCGAGTCAGCAACGGAGAACACCCACACGCCGCCCGACACGGCCACATCGTCCACTAGGGCCGCGATAGGCGGAGGGAGTTCCGCGCCGAGGTCGCGCGCTCGTACCGAACAGCGCCCTGCGGTATTGAGCAGATCGTCGATGTGGCCCTCCGCGGCGACCTTCGCGTTCGCCATGATCGTCACCCGATCACAGATCGCCTCTACCTCGGACAGCTGGTGGGAGGAGAGCAGGATCGTGACGCCTCGGCTCTTGAGATCCAGCATCAGATTGCGTACGTCGCGCTGACCGATCGGATCGAGGCCCGATGCGGGCTCGTCCAGCACGAGTACGTCCGGCCCTCCGAGAAGCGCTTGCGCGAGCCCGAGACGCTGCAGCATGCCGCGCGAGTACTTGGCGAGCTGGGTGCGCCTCGCGTCGCGCAATCCGAGCAGGTCGAGCAGGCGCGTCGTCTCCTCGGCGATCTCCGCGCGCGAGAGCCCCTTCAGTCGCCCGTAGAGCGCCAGCGCCTGCCCGGCGCTGAGTTGCGGCGGGAAGTACGGCTGCTCCGGCATGAAGCCCACCCTGCGCTTAGCGACCCGCGATGCGGCCGGCTCCCCGAAGACCTCGAATACACCATCCGTCGGCCTGACGAGACCGAGTAGCATCTTCAGAGTTGTCGTCTTGCCCGCACCGTTGTGGCCGAGCAACCCGTGGATGGCCCCGGCGGGCACGGTTATGCCTACCCCGTCGACCACAACGCGTTTGCCCGCGAGGGAAGAGTATTCCTTGCGAGCCCCCCGGATGCTCAGCGCCGCGTCAGCGCCCTCGACGACCTCGGCCGGACCGGCTTCGCGCATCGAAGTGTGCGTCACCTACCGAACACCTTCTTCGATTTCGCTTTGGCGGCCAGGAACTCGTCCCAGGTTCGCGCAAAGGTATGGCTTCCGTCCTTCGCTGTCAGGACGTAGTAGATGTAGGACGTCTCCGCCGGGTCGGCGGCGGCTCTCAGCGCCGCAAGCCCGGGATTGGCTATCGGCCCGGGCGGCAGGCCGGCGTTCCGGTACGTGTTGTAGGGACTGTCGATCTCCAAGTGACGGTTCTGCAGTCGGAAGCGATTCCCAGGCAGCACGTACTCGATGGTAGCGTCGATCTCAAGCCGCATCCCCTTCTTCAGGCGGTTGTAGATCACCGACGAGACCAGGGGGCGCTCCTTGGCCACGCTCGCCTCCCGCTCCACCATCGAGGCTATGGTGACCACGTCGTGCAGGTCGAGACCGCGCGAATCCGGATAGCTCAGATCCAGCCCGCTCGTCTCCTTCTCGAACTGCCCGAGCATCATGTCGATCGCGTCCCGCGCGCTCGCGCCTTCGCGCACTCGGTAGGTCTTGGGGAACAGATAGCCCTCCAGGGAGCCGCGGTACGCGCGCTTCAGGTAGGGTCGGCCGAACGACGACGCCCCGGTCTTCACCAGGTCGAGGACCTCGGCTTCGGGCACGCCCAGTGTCTTGGCGACTCGCGCCGCGACTTGGTCGATGGTGAACCCCTCGGGAATCGTGATCGTCATGTACTTCACGGGAGGTCCGGCCACGAGCCGATCGATGACCGCGTCGTAGGGCATGCCGGTCACGAGATCGTACACGCCCGCCCTGAGCTTTCCGTCGGCGGCTTCGCGTCGCGCTTCCAGGCGGAACCGGTTGCCGTTTGGCACAACCCCCCACTTCGAGAGAAGCTGACCGATCTCGGCCGTGGACGATCCTTTCGGGATCTCGAGCTGAACCGCCTGGCCTGGCTCGATGTTGTGCTCGGCGCGAACGAAGACATACCACCAACCCGCCGCGACGATCGCGACGATGAGGAGTGGGACGACAAGGAGCATGCGCACGAAGGCGCGCCCGCGGCGCGGATTCCGTACACGGTTCGTTCGCGAATGCTCGGGCACTAGGGTCCAGCCGTTCTATCCAGGTATCCCTGCAGGATGATCGTAGCGGCGATCATGTCCACCAGTTCCTTCTTCTTGCGACCGGGAACCCCGGACTCCATCATCGCGCGATGTGCCTGCTCGGTTGTGAGTCGTTCGTCCCAGTACTCTACTGGTACCGGCAAGAGCCGGGCCAGCTTCTCGGCCTGTGACCTCACCAGCCGAGCCTGCTCTCCCTCGTCGCCGCTCAGACTGACCGGCAGCCCGACGAGCACCGTGCCGACCTCGTACCGCTTCACGAGCGCGACGATCTCTCGGGCACCTTGGCCGAGAGGATCCGTGACGACCTTCAGGGGGGTAGCCACTCGGCCATCGGGGTCGGACACCGCGATGCCGACGCGTTTCGTCCCCATGTCGAGCGCCAGGACGCGCACTGTGGCCTACCCGACTCCGAGCATCTCGCGAGCCTTCCGCAGCGCCGCCTCTATCCCCGCCGGGTCCTTGCCTCCGGCCTGAGCCATGCCGGCCTTGCCGCCTCCGCCTCCGCCGATTGAAGGCGCGATGACCCTGATGACCGAGTTGGCGTCGAAACCGGCGTCCACCGCAGCCTGCGACGCCGCGGCCAAGAGCAGCGGTCGGCCGTCCACCTCCGCCGCGAGAACGACAGCGCCCCCGCCGATACGCGCACGGACCGCGTCCGCCACTTCGCGCAGCTCGTCGCCGCTGGCTGCCTCCACGCGCGACACTACCAGCGGGTACCCTGCGTCGGCGACGCCGGCGACGACCTCGTCGAGCGCTCCTGCCGTACCGCGTCGTTTGGCGTCCGCCAGCGCGGCCTCGGCTTCCTTCGCCTTCTTCTGCAGCTGACGCACCCTCTCGGCCACCTCGCTCGGGCGGCTCTTCAGGGCTGCCGCGGCCTCCTCAAGCACGTCCTGCTCGGCCTTGAAAGCCTCGTACGCGTCGAATGAGGTCGCCGCCTCTATGCGGCGGAGGTTGGCGCCCACGCTGCCCTCGGAGACGATGCGCAACAGACCGATCTCGGTCGTTCGGCCGACGTGCGTGCCGCCGCACAACTCCTTGCTGAAGTTGCCGACCTCGAGCACACGG
>JBBILP010000042.1:0-8800 GCA_037444885.1 Actinomycetota bacterium
GGTCTGCGCCTCGCTTACCTGCCGAGGATGCTCGCACATGTGTGCGACGTGTGGTGGCTCGGCGTACTCCTTCCGCAAGCACTTCGGTCGGGACAAGATCGCTTTCCGCGACCCCGACCTGCTCGTGCGTGACATCCAGAACATCCAACGCTACATCCCCGGTCCCATCTTCGTCCTCAATGACTTCTTGCAGGCCGGCCGAGAGTACACCAAGGCGTTCGTGCTCGGGCTGAAGCGCATCAAGCTCAAGAACCCCATCGCCTTCGAGTTCTCCAAGCCTCCGAAGGAGGACTTCTATCGCTTCCTCAACGAGCACCTTAACGACTACTCGGTCGAGATCTCGGTCGAGACGCACGACGACCAGGTGCGCACGGTCTTCGGCAAGCGCTACAAGATGGCCGAGGTGGAGGAGTCCATAGCCGCGGCGCTACGCAACGGCTGCAAGCGCTTCGACCTCTACTTCATGACGGGTATTCCGGGTCAGACGGCGGCCTCCGTGCTGGAGACGCCCGCCTACGTGCGGTCGCTATACGAACGCGTGGACAACGATCCTCGGCTACTGACCTTCATATCGCCCATGGCGCCGTTCCTCGATCCCGGGTCGATGGCGTTCGACGAACCGGAGAAGTACGGCTACACACTCCGCGCAAAGACGCTGGAGGAGCACCGGAAGCTGCTCGTGCAGCCGTCGTGGAAGTACATCCTCAACTACGAGAGCTCGGCGATGAGCCGAGACGAGCTGGTCGATGCCACCTACGAGGCCGCGGTCGGGGTCAACCGCGTGAAGGCGAAAGCCGGAGTGCTGGACCCCAAGGTAGCGACCCGCACCGAGGAGCGCACCACGCAGGCGCGCAGAGCGATGACGCGTATAGACGAGATCATGGCGGGCGACGAATCCGAGAGGGCATACCGCCTGGTCTCGCTCAAGAAGGAGATCGACGGCTTGAACGAGTCGACGGTGTGCGAGAAGTCCGAGCTGAACTGGCCGGCGTCGACCGGTCTGACCCACGTGCTCAACGCGGCCGCGTTGTGGGCTCGGGAGAATCTGGCTACACTGTTCAGGCTGCGGCGCGCTGAGGTGCGCGAACGACTCTGACTGCCGGAGACTCCGATGCCCACGAAGACGCCAGGCGCGACCCCGCCCGCCGATGGCGAACCGACGTCCGAGCGTGTTCGAGGGATCTTCTCCAACATCGCCGGCACGTACGATCTCATCAACGCGCTGTCCTCCTTCGGCCTCGATCGATACTGGCGCCGAGTGACCGTCCGCATGGCCGCGCTGACGCCGAGCGGCCGCGCGCTCGACCTGTGCGCGGGTACCGGCGATCTCACTATGGCGCTGGCCAGATCGGGCAAGCCGGCCGAGGTTGTCGGCACTGACTTCGTCCCCGAGATGCTGGAGGTCGCCCGCGCCAAGGCGGAGTCCTACGCGGGTCCTACGAAGATCACGCTCTCGGTGGCCGATGCCCAAGACCTGCCTTTCCCCGGCGACTCCTTCGACGTCGTCACCGTGGCGTTCGGTGTACGGAATCTGCCGGACAGGACCGCGAACTTCGCCGAAGTGCGGCGAGTGCTGAGACCAGGCGGCAAGTACCTGATCCTCGAGTTCTCTCGGCCGACGTTCGCGCCGTTTCGGGCGCTCTACTACTGGTACCTGGGGTTCGTCGTGCCCACGCTCGGCGGGCTTATCGCGAAGGACCGGGCCTCGTACCAGTACCTGAACGACTCGATCAAGGCCTTTCCGGATCAGTCGGCGCTGGCGACCGAACTCAAAGCGGCGGGATTCACGCACGTGGCGTGGCGCAACCTGAGCGGCGGCATCGTCGCGGTGCACGAGGCCATCAAGTAGTCCCTCGCGAGGATTCCCCATCTCCGCTTCCCGTACAGAGGCACGAGGCTGCGGTACGATAGCCCCGCTACCCGGATGGACGGAGAACGACGATGCTTCTGACCGCGCGTTACGTGCTCCCTATCACGGCCCCGCATATCGAAGACGGCGCCATCGTCGTCCATGACGACGTCATCGTGGATGTCGGCGGGCGAGATGAGGTCGTCGCTCGGCATCCCGAGGAGGAAGTTCGCGATCTCGGTCTCGCGGCACTGATGCCGGGATTCGTCGACCTGCACACTCACCTTGAGTACTCCGCCCTGAGGGGCCTCGTGAACGATCTGCCATACACGCAGTGGAAGCTCCATGTGATGCGGAAGGAGGCGCTTCTTGCCCCGGCGGACTGGGAGACGTCGGCCACTCTCGGCGCTCTGGAGGCTCTGCAATCCGGCATCACGACCCTCGCCGACATCACGGACTCGGGCGCCTCGGCGCGCGCCGTCGCGGCCGCGGGATTGCGCGGAGTCGTCTATCGGGAGATCTCCACGATGTCCAAGGCGAAGGTACCGGATGTCATCTCTCAGGCTACCGATGACATGGCCGAGTGGCGCGAGCTGGTAGATCCTTCACTCGTGCGGATCGGCATCGCCCCCCATGCGGCCTACAGCTGTCATCCGTCGCTCTTCCATGAGGCGGCCGCGCTCGCGGCGGAGACCGGATGCCCGATCAGCACGCATCTCGCAGGCTCTCGCGACGAATACGAGTTCGTGAGGTTTGGCAGCTCGTCGCTCGCCCAGGACTACACCGACGGAACCAGCTGGCGTGACGCGGGATGGCTCCCCACCGGCGTCAGCCCGGTCAAGTATCTCCAGCAGTGGGGGTTCTTCGAAGTGCCGAACGTGCTCGCCGTCCACTGCGTGCACGTGGACGACGCCGATATCGAGGTACTCGCATCGCACTCGGCGGCCGTTGCGCACTGCCCGCGGTGCAACGCCAAACTCGGCATGGGCGTTGCTCCTATCTCGGAGTTCGACAAGCACGGACTGCGTGTTGGAATCGGGACGGATTCACCCGCCTCGAACGACACACTGGATGTCTTCGAGGAGATGCGGATAGGTCTGCTCCTCCAGCGCGCGGTGGTCGGCGAGGGACACTTCTTCACCGCCGAGCACTTCGTGAAGATGGCGACCATCGACGCTGCCGAGATTCTCGGCCTCGGCGCTGATGTCGGGTCGCTGGAGCCAGGGAAGAAGGCGGACGTGATCGCGGTCGACCTCTCACATAGCCATCAGATACCGACGGTAGATCCGTACGCGGCTCTGGTGCACACCGCGAACCAGGAGAACGTGCTGCTGACAATGGTTGAAGGCCGCACGCTGTATGACTCGGGCAGCTGGACGACATTGGATGCGCCGGACGCTCTTCAGCGCGCCGATGCGATCAGGCAGAAGATCAGGCCGCAAGGCGAGTAGGGCCAGAGAAGTGATTGTGGAAACCGGCAGAATCGTTTCTTCGGGAGATGGCCGAGCGGACGTTGCCGTGGCGCCTTCCGACGGCTGCGGTTCTTGCGACCGCTGCTGCTCCACGGTGCATGGCGACATGGTGCTCGAGGGAGTCCTCGATCGAGTCGGAGCGCACGTCGGAGACACGGTCGAGATCGAGATTCCCGAGGGAAGTCGACTCCTAGGCAGTATGCTCGCGTACGGCGCGCCTGTCGCCGTGCTTGTCGTCGGCTACATCGTCGGGATGCTGGCCGGAGAGCAGGTGGGGCTGAAACCGGACACGGCCGGTGCGGTCGGCGCGCTGACTCTCGTAGCTGCGTGGTTCGTGAGCCTTCGAGCGTGGGGAGGCGGCGTGCTCGCTGGCGACCGTTACACACCGCGTGTCCGTGCTATAATCTCCCGGGCCGAGCCGTCATCTCGTTCCTGACCGGCGGTTGCGTCGGGCAAACTGATTCCCTGCAGGAGGATCCCACGTGAGCGACCAAGACTTCTTCTTTGACGACGACGAAAAGACCGCGACCGAGGACAAGCCCAAAGCGGAACGCGCTCGCAGCGCTCAGCCTTCGCGCGGCCAAGCGGCGGCACAGGCCGCGGTGCCAGTGACCGCGCAGAGCGTCAGCGTGACAATAGCCGCCCTTATGTCGGTCTGCGCACTGCTGGTGGGCGTGATCATCGGGCTGGTGATCCCGTCAGGGCCGACCGCACAGGTCGGTGGCGGGACGTCTGGTCTGACCGGTGGTAGCGGCACCCCTCCCGGCCCGCTGACCCCGGACCAACTGTCCGGACCTCTCCCCGAGGGCCATCCCGAGATCGGTCAGGGATCACAGGGTGGTACCGGTGCGCCGGGCGGCTCGAATGGCGCCACCGGATCGTCGGAGGGCACCCCAACCAACTAGGCGCGGATCACCGCTCTCGCGCGGGCGCTCACGCTCGCGCGATCAGCTTTGGTTTCCGACTACATAAGGACTGGCCACGGATGGCTCTCGACAAGCGCAATACTTCTCTCTGGGTGAAGATCGTGATCGTAGTGGTCGCGGCCGTTTTCGCCGCCGGACCGGCGCTTGCGTATCTCGACTTCCGTTCGTCTCCCGGAACCCAGACGGCCAAGGCGGGCTCTCTCGAGGCGCTGGCGACCCAATACGCCGGTCAGATAGCCACCGCGGAGACGCAGCTGCAAAGCGATCCGACGAGCTACACGGTGCTGGTCTACCTCGGGAACAAGTACTACGACTGGGGTGACGCGGTCCGTCAGGTCACCGCTAAGGGTCCCGGCATCGGGGCTGATAAGCCGATGTGGGTCGCAGCCGCGAGCTACTACGAGAGGGCGCTGGAATCGCAGTACGGCGACCCGGCCGTCGCGACAGATATGGCCATCTCGTATCACTACTCGGGGGATACGCTCAGGGCGGTCGCGGTGATCGAGCGTACGATGCGGGACTCCCCGAAGTTCGCTCCTGCGTTCTTCAACGCGCACGTCTTCTACCAGGGCCTCGGCCGCTCGGCGGACGAAATCCGAGTACTGCAGACCTACCTGCGACTCGAGCCTAGCGGCAACAGCGCGGAGCCCGCGCGCGCGAGGCTTAACGAGCTAGGCGTCCAGCCTTCGGCGCCTGCGACCGGGTCGACCCCGACGACATCCGCGCCCTCCACGCCTACGCCGTAGCTGTAGGCGTGGACTTGGCGCCGGACGCTTCCGGGTCCAGGCCAAGCGGAAACCAACGCAAGCCGACTATGCCGTCGCGGCTCCGAGTATCGCGAGCGCGTCGTCCATGGTTGCGGCGGTCGAGAATATGCCGCTAAGGCGGGTCATATTCAGCACGTTGTTGACCGTGTCGTTCGTCACGAGCACCAGCCTACCGCCTTGGGCGCCGTACTCCTTGGACAGGCTCAACAGCAGGCCGAGCCCGGAGCTGTCGATGTAGTCCAGGCCAGTGAGATCGATAACGGTTGATGCGGGTGATGACCGCAGGATGCGGTCGATACTCATACGCAGCGAGGCACACTCGCCGTAGTCCAGGTCCCCCTCAAGCTTCAACGTCCAGTACGGTTCGGATTGCTCGAGATCAATGGCAAGCGGCATTAACACACCCCACCCTCGTAGCTGTGATATCCGTTTCATACCCATTAGGCTGGCCTGCGTGACGGGAAATCGGCATGAAACGGTTGACAGGTGCATCAAGCGAGATGTGCGTGACTTGTGCCGCTGACGGGACGACCGCCCTCCCGCCACGGGAGCAGGCCCCTCGTGCATTGGGCGAGTCTGTCGCCTTTCCCCGCCGACAGGCTACAATCGTAGCGTTCGTCGACCGGAGGTGGTTCGGCATGGAACTCGATGTGCGGACTGAGCAGGATGGCGATGTGTGTGTCATGTCGCTTGCGGGAGAGGTTGATGTCTACACAGCACCGCAGCTGAAGGAGCACATCGTCAGCGCCTTGGATGACGGCTGCGTGCGCATTCTCATCGACATGGAGAACGTCGGGTTCATCGACAGCTCCGGACTCGGAGTGCTGGTGGGTGGTCTTAGACGAGCCCGAGAGCGTTCCGGCGCCATTCGCATCGTTTGCACCAAGGAGAACGTGTTGAAGATCTTCCGCATCACCGGACTGGACAAAGTGTTCCCGATCTTCGATGCGGCATCGGAGGCCAAGGAGTTCTAACGTCTGGCCGGCGCTTGCGCCGCGCCCGTCCTCGGCAATAGACTCGGACGCGCGACGCGGCAATCTCGCACGACCGCAACTGGGAGTGGTGGCGTTTGTTCGGCATCTCTGGAACCGAGCTCATCATCATCGCGGCTATCGCGCTGATGATCTTCGGCCCCGATCGTATCCCTGAGTTCGCTCGAACCATCGGGCGCTTCATCAGCGAGTTCAAGCGCTACCAGGAGACGATGGAGGCGACCATCCGCGCCGAGATGTACGGAGAGAAGAGCGCGGAGAGGACCTCTGAGGGTCCGGTCGTTCCGCCCGGCGCGGTGAGCTACGAAGAAGAGGACGAGGAGGAAGAGGAGTAGGCCTCGGCCGATCTCCCAGTGTCTATGCCTATCGGACCCGCTCGCATGCCGTTCTGGGAGCACATGGCCGAACTGCGTCGCAGACTCGTGATCGTGGCTGCGGTGTTGTTCTTGGGCAGCATAGCCGCGTACGTCTGGGCGCCGATGTTCTACGACTTCATGATGGCGCCCGTGCTCAAGGCGCTCGAAGGCAAGGAACTCGAGACGTTCGGCCTTCGCTTCAAGGTCGGGCTGTACGTGGCCATCATCTTGGGAAGTCCGATCATCATCTGGCAGGCCATGGCGTTCTTCCTGCCCGCGTTCAGGCAGAAGGAGCGGAAGTACGTCATCCCGACGTTCATCGCCATGGTGATTCTCTTCGTGGGTGGCGTGGTCTTCTGCTACGAGATCATCCTGACGGTCGCCTTCCGATGGATGATTGACCAAGCTTGGCAAGGCGTGAACATCATGCCGGGCGCCTCGGCGTGGTTCCAAGGCGCGTCCTTGCTGATGATCGGTTTCGGCATCGGCTTCCAGATACCGATCGTCATCTTCTATCTGGTCCTGTTCGACATCGTCCCCTACAAGAAGATGCGACAGAACTGGCGAGTGGCCTACGTCGGGCTGATCACGCTGGCGGCGATCGCCACCCCCGACTGGTCGCCCGTCACGATGGGACTTCTTGCCGTCGCCCTTATCGCGCTGTACGAGCTCAGCATGTTCCTCGCACGAATCTTGCTCTCCAAGCGCATCGCGGCCCAGAAGGCCGCGGAAGCCGCCTGAGCCGTCCGGCCGAGAAGAGGTCGTCGCATGCACGAGATGGGCATCACTCAAGGCATCCTGTCGACCGCTATCGCGGTCGCGAAGGAGAAGAGCGCTACTCGCATCGTGGAGGTTCGCATCTCCGTGGGCGAGCTCACCGAAGTGGTCGAGGACGCCTTGCAGTTCGCGTTCGAGAGCCTCAAGCGCGATACCATGGCCGAGGACGCGACGCTTGCCGTGACGCACGTGCCCGCTCTTTCGCGCTGCATCTGCGGCGCTGAGTTCGAGCACGATCGGTTCTCGATCACGTGCCCGGAGTGCGACAACTTCGCATGCGAGCTGATCCAAGGCCGCGAGCTGCGCATCGACAGCATCGAGGTGGACTAGCGGTTGGCCGAGCAGGAGCAACCGAGTCGGCGAAAGAGGGCCTGCGTGCACCCGCGACGGGAGACGGAGACACGATGGAGATAGACATCTCAAGGCCGATCCTTGAGAGAAACGAGCAGCTGGCGGCGGAGAACCGCAGGCGATTCGACGAGGCCGGTGTGTTCGTCATCGACCTGATGGCGAGTCCTGGCGCGGGCAAGACATCGACGATTCTCGCAACGATCGGTGCATTGCGCGACAGGTATCGAATCGCGGTCATCGAGGGGGACATCGCTTCAACGGTCGACGCTGAGAAGATCAAGGCTCACGGTATTCCCGCGGTGCAGATCAATACGGGCGGCGCGTGTCATCTCGAGTCGGACATGATTCAGCGCGCCGTGGACACTCTGAACCTGGACGAGCTCGATCTCTTGATCGTCGAGAACGTCGGAAACCTCGTGTGTCCGACCGAGTTCGATCTGGGCGAGCACATGAAGGTGATGATCCTGTCGGTGCCTGAGGGTCACGACAAGCCCTACAAGTACCCTAACATCTTCGCGCTCGCCAAAGCCGTGATTCTCAACAAGTACGACACGATGCCGATCTTCGATTTCGCCGAAGAGGAGTTCAGGTCGGTCGTGCGCTCGCTGAATCCGACCGCGCCCATCTTCCCGATCTCGGCTACCAAGGGAGACGGTGTCGGGGCCTGGACGGACTGGTTGGCCGCGAGAATCGACGAGGTCCGAGCGAGCGCCGAGGCTTCGGGCGAACGATAGCGTACCGGCGCGTCGAGGGGAGAGGACACCATGGACCGCGAAGCGGCGCTGACGCTCGTCAAGGAGCGCATCCTCCAGCGCAACCTCGTGAACCACTGCGTGGCGGTCGAGGCGATCATGGAGGCGCTGGCCGAGAGGCTGAACGCGCCAGAGGGGGAGCGCGAGCAGTGGGGCCTGGCCGGACTGCTGCACGACCTCGACTACGCTGAGACCGCGGATGACCCTGCTCGCCACGGGCTGTTGACCGCCGAGAGCCTCGAAGGTCTCGTTTCCCCGGCGGTCGTACACGCCATCCTCGCGCACGCCGAGAAGGCGCCGCTTGAGAGCCAGATGGACCGAGCACTCTACGCCGCGGACCCCACCACCGGTTTCATTGTCGCCGCGGCGCTCGTGCGCCCCGATAGGTCGCTCGCGGCGGTGGAGGTCTCCTCGCTCAAGAAGCGATGGAAAGAAAAGGCCTTCGCCAAGGGCGCGAGCCGGGAGCAGATGGCCACGTGCGAGGATCTCGGTCTGTCGCGGGATGAGTTCCTGGAGCTGTCGCTTCGCGCCATGCAGGCGCGCGCCGGTGAAATCGGC
>JBBILP010000043.1:0-8787 GCA_037444885.1 Actinomycetota bacterium
AGTGGGAGCCGCGATCGTCGCGCTGATGCGCCAGTAGGCGTTGGGAGCCGCCGAGTGGCCTACGCGCCTAGCGCGCCGCCGCTGGCGAAGCGCACGATCGCCGATGCCACGTCCACGCCGGTCGCACGCTCGAACGCCTCGAACCCGGGCGCGGCGTTCGTCTCCAGAACGAGCCAACCCCCGCGGCTCCTGACGAGGTCCACTCCGCAGAACGCAAGCCCGATCGCATCGACCGCCCGCAGCGTCAACCCCGCAGCCTCGGCGTCTAGGTCGGCCACGTGCGCGCACGCGCCGAGCGCCACGTTCGCGCGCCACTCCCCCTCTCGCGCGACCCTCTTGATGGCGCCGAGCACCTGTCCGCCTAGTACCAGCACGCGGAGGTCGACGCCACTGGCCTCGGCTACGAACCGCCTCACGAGCGCCGAGTCCGCGTATCCCCCCGCGTCCACCAGCGCCTTGAGCGCTTCGGCCTCGGAGCGACACAGACGAACGCCTCGGCCGCGAGAACCTAGCGCGGCCTTCACGACGACGGGCAAGCCAAGCGCCCCCACGGCCTCGCTCACGAGCACGGGATCGGGTGCGCCGCCCCCTACGGCGACCACAATGCTCTCCGGCTGCGCGACTCCCGCGTCGGCCAGCGCGCGGAATGCCGCCACCTTGTCGCGCGACAGAGCGATGGCCCGTCCGTCGTTCACGACACGCACGCCCGTCTCGCTCATGCGCACCAGAGCGTGCACGCAATTCGGAGCGCCGCTGCCGGTCCTCGGCACGACGACATCCGGCGCGAACTCGCTTCCGCCGGCGAGGACCTCGCCTTTGGCCGATACCGTGACAGCGGCTGGGTCCACCACGTCCACGTGCATCGATGCTTGCCGAGCGACCGCTGCGATGCGACTCGTCGAGTACGAGAGCGGCGCGTCGGTCACTACAGCGAGGCGCACCGCGGCCCTCAGGCGCCAGCCGCTTCGGCCAGCTTCGCGGCCACCTGCTTCTTCCGAGACAGGACGCCGTCCATCCACGCCGACCCGTCGCGCAACGTGACCCCCAGTCCGCGCTCGGCGATGCGCTTGCGACCCACAGCCAGTATCTCGCTGCCCTCGCGCACGACATCCGTGACCATGAGCAGCACGAGGTCGGTCTGCCGCGCCTCGCGGAATCGCTCCATGGTGGCCAGGAGCTCCTCGCGATGCGCCATCACGGCGGAAGCGTCGACCGTCTCCACCTGACCTATCGCGATCGAGGCGTCACCGACTCGGTATTCCTTCAGATCCGCCTTCAGCGCGTCGTCCGCCGAGAACCGCTCGTGCGCCGAGCGCGCCCCGAACATCTCCATGCCGAACTCGTGTGCCTCAACTCCCGCAAGCCCCGCCAGCCACTCGGCGGCCTCGCGATCCTCCTCCGTCGTCGTGGGCGACTTGAGAAGCACCGTATCCGTGAGCACGGCCGAGAGCAGCACTCCCGCCATCTGGTGCGAGACCGCTACGCCGAGCTCCCGGTATCGCGACGCCACAACGGTCGCGGTGGACCCGACCGGGAGGTTCAAGAACAGAATCGGACCGGCCGTCTGGACGTCGCCGACGCGGTGGTGGTCGACTATCTCCAGCACGGAGGCTTCGTCCACACCCGGGGCCGACTGCGCTAGCTCGTTGTGATCGACCAGTATCACCCCCCTGCGGAGACCCCTCGCGAGGTTCGTGCGAGTGAGTATGCCGACCAGCCTTCCGTCGGGCTCGACGACCACGGCCTCCCTGTTCGCCGAACCCAACAGGTCCTCGGCGACTTCGGAGAGGAGCGCTTCGGGTTCGACTACCAGCACCGAGGCGTCCATCACGCTGTCCACTCGGTGGGACAGGTTTATGCGGCGAGCCGCCGCGTAAGTATCGTACGGTGTCGATACGACCGCGGCGCCGCGCTCGCGAGCCAGCGCCAGCACCGTCTCATCCGGCGTACTGCCTCCGCTCACTATCAGGCACGCCACACCGGCCTGAAGCGCCATCGGCTGACTGCGGCGTCGATCTCCGACGATCAGCGCGTCCCCGGGTCTGATGTAGCCGACCATCGTCTCAGGCTCCATCGCACCGATGAGGACGCCACCGCGAAGCGACGTCTCGGGGTCGCCGACGAGCACCGCCCCGTCAAGCGCCGAGGCCAGCTGCGCGACCTTGACGCTGCGCTCAAAGAACCCGACGACTTCGGTCTCATCGATGTAGCGTTCGGCGAGGATGCGCACGTTGAGCAGGCCGAGAACGCGACCGTCCTCGACCACTGGAAGCGCGCGCACTCCGTGCTGCCGCATGGACCTGCCGGCTGCGAGCATGTTGGCGTCGGGCGCGATGGTGATCACGTCGGTGGTCATGACGTCGCGCACACGAGTGCGTACGTGAGCGATCTCAACCGGAAGCTCGACGCCGAAGCGCGCGAAGACCCATGCGGTCTCGGCGGGTACCGGACCCAGCCGAGCGGGCACGTAGACGCGCTCAGAATCGGTGATGTTCTTGAGATGGGCGTAGGCTACCGCGGAGCAGATCGAGTCGTTGTCAGGGCTTCTGTGACCGAAGACCAGAACGGGTCCCACGAGCGAGCCTTTCCTTGAGGTTGATTGGCGCGTGCCCCACGTTCTGGCGCAACGCGGGCCGAATGCGGCAGCTTTCACTGTGCGCAGCGCTCCGGCGGCTGTGCGAGCGCGTCTAGTCTGCCACTTTGCGGAGCGCAGCGTAACCCGCCAGCAGGTTCCTCGTCTTCCCGTCGTTGAATCGGACGGCCAGCTTGTCGCCCGCAACCTCCACGACCCGGCCCGCTCCGAACACGCGATGCTCGACCTTGTCGCCCACGGCGAAGGTCTCGGCCGGCTGTTCCTCGCGTCTCCGCCCGGCGCCCGAACCGAAGACCCGGCCCCCCGCAGGCTCGGAGGACTCCGCTCGCGCTCCAAGCGCTCTCGCCTTCTCGCCGAACTCGAAGACGGGACTCGGCCGTCCTCGGCCACCGCGAACGCGGTCGTTCATGCCTCCGAGCACTCGGACGCCCACACCCGTCGACTCCAAGTGCTCGTCGGGGATCTCCGCGATGAAGCGGCTCGGCGAGTTGTATTGCTGCTGCCCGTAGAGGGTACGCCGGTAGGCGTGCGAGAGATACAGGCGCTCGCGAGCGCGCGTGATGCCCACGTAGCAGAGTCGTCGTTCCTCCTCGAGACCCGCTGGCTCGAACATCGAGTTCTGGTGCGGGAAGATCGAATCCTCCATCCCGGTGAGGAAGACGACGGGGAATTCGAGGCCCTTGGCCGAGTGGAGCGTCATCAGTGTGACGGCGCGCTCGCCCTCCAGCATGCTGTCGAGATCGGTTCTCAGCGCCACCCATTCCATGAGATCGCCGAGGGACGCGCCCTCGTGCGCGGAGGCATACTCTTCGACCACGCCGAAGAACTCGCTAATGTTTTCCACCCGCCCTTCGGCCTCGAAGGTGCGCTCGGCTTGCAGAGCGCCGATGAGTCCGCTGCGCGAAACGACCTCCTCGACGAGGTCTCGCAGACTGCTCGCCTCGAGCTCGGAGAGCTCACGCATCAGCTCGGCGAACGCTCTTACCTTGGCTTGCGCGCCGGCGCTCAGCCAGCCCTCCTCAGAAGCGGAGTGGACCGCGCCGAGCAGCGTCATTCCTCGCCGACGCGCCTCGACCTCGATGCGCTCCAGGGTCACAGCGCCTATCCCGCGCCTTGGGGTGTTGATGATCCGCTTCACCGACTGCACGTCGGCCGGGTTCACGATCGCTTTCAGATACGCCATCACGTCGCGAATCTCCGCGCGGTCGAAGAACCGGGTCCCACCGACCAGCTGGTAGGGAACGCCGGCCTTCAGCAGCTCGTCCTCGACCACGCGCGACTGCGCGTTGGTGCGGTAGAAGACCGCGAACTCCGAGTAGCTGCGACGCTCGTCCCGCATCAACCGCTCGATCTCGGTCGCGACGAAACGTGCCTCGTCGTGTTCGTCGGAGGCGTAGTAGCGTGTGATCGCCTCGCCCCCGACGCTCGCCGTCCACAGCGACTTCGGCTTTCGGCCGAGGTTGTTGGCGACCACCGCGTTCGCGGCGGCCAGAATCGTCGCCGTCGACCGGTAGTTCTGCTCGAGCTTGATCACAGCGGCATCCGGGTAGTCGCGCTCGAACTCGAGGATGTTGCGGATATCCGCACCTCTCCACGAGTAGATGGACTGGTCGTCATCGCCTACCACCATCAGGTTGCGACTGGCAGCCGCGAGAAGATTGGTGATCGCGTACTGGGCGTGGTTCGTGTCCTGGTACTCGTCGACGTGGATGTACCGGAAGCGGCCCTGATAGGCGGCGAGCACGTCGGGGTGCTCGGCGAGCAGGCGATGGGCCTCCACCAGCAGGTCGTCGAAGTCGAGTGCGTTCGCTACCATCATGCGCTGCTGATACGTCCTGTACGCGCGCGCGGCTGTCTTCTCGGGGGGCGTCCGGGCGTCCTCGGAAAGACGGTCCGGGCCGATCAGCTCGTTCTTCGCCGCCGAGATACGCGCGGCCAGCCAGGCCGGCGTATACCGCTTCGTGTCGATCTCCAGCTCAGAGAGCACTCCGGCAAGCATGCGCTTGCGGTCGTCGTCATCGTAGATGGTGAACGACGCGGTGAACCCCAGCAGTTCAGCGTCGTGGCGCAACATGCGCACGCACATCGCGTGGAAGGTCATGACCCAGATCGCCCTGGCCGCCGGCCCGATCGCGTCCTCAACGCGCTCACGCATCTCGGCGGCGGCCTTGTTCGTGAACGTGATGGCGAGGATTTCGTGGGGCGAAACACCCAACTCGCGCACCAGGTGCGCGATGCGCTGCGTCAGCACACGAGTCTTGCCCGAGCCGGCGCCGGCCAGCACGAGCAGGGGACCCTCGGTCGTGGTCACGGCATCGAGTTGCGCCGGGTTGAGATCCAGAGAATCGAGATTCATGGCCGGGCTAGTGTAGCGCACCGGGGCGTCCGGCGTAGTCGCTCTACTTCACGAACTTGATCATCGAGAAGTGGCCATCGATATCGCGGAGGCACTCGTTGTGGACGAGCTTCTTCTCCCCTTTGATGTGCTGGAAGTCGCCGCACCTCTCGCAAACCGACAGCCCGCACACGGTGCAGGCGCCTAGGCGTCGCGCGAACGGCGTGCCGCAATGCGGACAGAAGTTTCTTGAGCTACCCTCTTCCGGCAACCGATGTCTCCGTATGCCCTTGTGTCGACCTTGCTCGGCGTCTTTGCCCCACGCCTCTCGGCCCCGGCGAAACCCCCACGAGCCGGGTCAGCCGAGAGAGCGTCCCACCGCTTGCGCTACAGGCTCTAGTTCAACAACAAGGTTCCTTAACCCTTCAAGATTCAGGGATTGCGGTCCGTCCGAGAGAGCCTGGTGCGGATTCGGATGTACCTCGACCATCACGCCATCGGCGCCTATCGCGACCGCCGCGCGCGATACGGCCGGCACGAGATCGACTTGCCCGACAGCGTGGGCCGCGTCCACGATGATCGGTAGCAGCGAGAGCTTCTTCACGACGGGCACGGCGGTGATGTCCAGCGTGAAACGCGTCGAGGTCTCGAACGTCCGGATGCCTCGCTCGCACAGAACGACATTGGGATTTCCCTGCATCGTCACGTACTCGCTGGCCGCGAGCCATTCCTCGATCGTCGCGGCCATGCCGCGCTTGAAGAGCACGGTCTTTCCGGACTTGGCGGTGATCGCCCCCAGCTTCTTCAGAAGCGAGAAGTTCGCCATGTTCCGAGTGCCCACCTGCAGGATGTCGGCGTAGGCATCCACGACATCGGCGTGAGCCGAGTCCATGACCTCGGTGCACGTGAGCATGCCGTACTTCTCTCCGGCCTCGGCAAGGTACTTGAGGCCCTCCTCTTCGAGTCCCTGGAACGAGTACGGCGATGTCCTCGGTTTGTAGGCGCCTCCGCGAAGCACGCGAATCCCACACTCGGCCGCCACAGCCGCCACCTCGAACATCTGGTCGCGGCTCTCTATGGAGCAAGGCCCGGCGATCAGAGTGACGTCCCCGTCGCGCGTGAATGCCGGACGGCTCTCCCCCGCCATCGTCTACAACTCCTTCATTACGTGGAGCACCGCTTCGTAGATATGGCGCAGGTTCTCCGAATAGAGCGGCCCCTCGTTGCAGCTTGCCAGGTGCGTGAATATCTCCTCTTCACGCTTGGGGTCGTACAGCGCCCACTGCACCTTGGGCTTGAGATCGCGTATCGCCAGGGCGTGTCTCGCCCGTTCGTTGAGCAAGCGCACCACCTCGCAGTCGATCTCGTCGATTCTGCCCCGAAGCTCGGCTATTTTGGCCTGGGCCTCCTGATCCTCCATGTCTCGCCCTCCGTGTGTGTCGCGTCTCGCTGCGGCATGGTCGGCTCGCGCGTTCGTGCGTCTGCGTGACTACTAGCCTATTCCCACTCTATGGTTCCCGGCGGCTTCGACGTCACGTCGTAAGCGACACGATTGACGCCCTCCACCTCATTGATGATGCGGTTACTCATCGTAGCGAGTAGTTCGTGCGGTAGTCTCGCCCAATCCGCGGTCATCGCGTCGGCGGAGCTCACCGCGCGGATGATGATCGGGTGAGCGTACGTGCGCTCGTCGCCCATCACGCCCACCGAGCGGATCGTCGGCAGCACGCAGAAGTACTGCCATACCGCCCTGTCGGTGTCCCATCGCCCGATCTCTTCGCGCACGATGGCGTCGGCCTGCCGCAGGATCTCCAGGCGCTCGTGGGTGATCTCGCCTATGATCCGCACGGCGAGTCCCGGACCAGGGAATGGCTGACGGTGCACGATCTCGTCAGGAAGACCGAGCTCGGCGCCTACGGAACGCACCTCGTCCTTGAAGAGGTTGCGCAACGGCTCGACGAGGTCGAAATGCACTCCTTTGGGGAAAGGTATCAGGTTGTGATGGCTCTTGATCTTCGCCGCCGTCTTGGACCCGGACTCGATCACATCTGGGTAGAGGGTTCCTTGAGCCAACCATTTCACGCCTTGGAGTTCACCGGCCTCTTCGAAGAAGACGTGCCAGAACTCCTCGCCGATGATCCGTCGCTTCTCCTCCGGATCGGCCACGCCATCAAGCAGACGCAGGAACCTGTCCTCGGCGCGAACGTGAATCAGATCAACGTGGAAGATGTCTCGGAAGACGTGCTCGACCTCCTCGGCCTCGTCGAGTCTGAGCAAGCCGTGATCGACGAATACGCACGTGAGTTGGTCCCCCACGGCGCGGTGCATGAGAGCGGCGGTCACCGAGGAATCCACTCCGCCGGACAGCGCGCAGATCACCTTGTCCGTGCCGATCTTGGAGCGTATGGTCTCGACCGCCTCGTCGATGATGTTGACCATCGTCCACGTCGGGGCGATACCCGCGACGTCGTAGAGGAAACGTTTGAGCATCTCCATCCCGAACGGCGTGTGCGCGACCTCCGGGTGGAACTGCGTCGCGTACATAGCGCGTCGGTGGTTCTCCATCGCCGCTATTCGCGTGGTCTCGGTCTTCGCGGTCACTCTGAATCCCTTGGGCGCCTCACCGACGCTGTCGCGATGGCTCATCCACACCTGCTGCTCGGCCGGAAGTCCCCGGAAAAGCGCGCTCTCCGCTTCCACTACCTCGAGTTGCGCGAAGCCATATTCGCCGACGTCGGTCTTGGGTACGCTACCGCCGAGGTCCATCGCCATGAGTTGCATGCCATAGCAGAGACCGAGTATCGGGATGCCGAGGTCGAAGATCTCGGGTGTCATCGCCGGCGCGCCATCGGCGTACACGGATGCCGGTCCTCCCGACAGAATCAGGGCCGCCGGCTTCCGGGCCACAAGCTCAGAGACGGTTATGTTGTGCGGCACGATCTCCGAGTAGATCTTGCATTCCCTCACGCGCCGAGCGATCAGCTGGGCGTACTGGGCTCCGAAATCGACTACGAGGACGGTGGCGGGCTTGTCATGCATGCGCCGGCCGCCTAGGTGCCCATGCCGACGCGCTGCTCGCGCTGGAGCGCCTTGCCTTCGGTCTGTATCGACGGGGCGATGATGACCTCGGCCTTCTGGAACGTCTTCAGCGTCTCATAGCCGCACGTGGCCATCGACGTCCTGAGCGCGCCGCACAGGTTCAAGGTGCCGTCGTTCTCCCTCGCCGGACCCACCAGGATGTCCTCCAGCGAGCCTTTCGCACCGGCGTGCACGCGCGTTCCGCGCGGCAGCTCCGGGTGAAACGTCGCCATCCCCCAGTGGAAGCCACGACCGGGAGCTTCCTTCGCGGCGGCCAGCGGCGAACCGATCATGACCGCATCCGCTCCGCACGCGATCGCCTTCGCGACATCCCCGCCCGTGCGCATGCCACCGTCGGCGACGACATGGCAGTACGACCCGGTCTCGTCGAGATGCCGCATGCGCGCGGCGGCCGCATCGGCGATCGCCGTGCACTGCGGTACGCCGATTCCTAGCACTCGCCGAGACGTGCAGGCATGGCCCGGTCCTACGCCCACCAAGACGCCGACCGCGCCGGTGCGCATCAGATGCAGCGCGCCGGAGTAGCTGCAGCATCCGCCGATTATGGACGGTACGTCCAGATCCCGCACGAAGGCGTTGAGATCGAGCGGCTTGTCGTAGCTCGATACGTGCTCCGCCGAGACGACCGTCCCCTGAATGACGAGGATGTCCAAGCCTCCGTCGAGCGCCGCTTCGATATATCGCTCGACGTTCTGAGGCGTCAGACTGCACGCGGCGAGCACGCCGCCGTCCTTGATCTCCTTGACCCGCTGGGTGATCA
>JBBILP010000044.1:0-8739 GCA_037444885.1 Actinomycetota bacterium
GAGATGGCGCCACGTGAGGTCGGCGAGGGATCCGCCCGGGTAGAGCACCTCGCCCCTGCCGGGGAAGAGCGCGCCTAACGCGAGCGCCCAGAGGTCGTCCCGCGAGATGAGCCACGCGAAGGCCGCCATCGCGGCGAGCAGGATCAGGTGTGCTCGTGCCCCGCTTCCGCCCCGGTTCCTCACCGCGCGCCCCCGTTCGTCATGGCGTCCTCGATATCCCGCAGGGCGACCTCGCCAAGCAGAACGCCGGAGGAGTCGGTCACCGGTACCGCCCTCACGCCGAGGCCGAGCATCATCGACAGCGCCTCTCGCAAGGTCGCGTCGAATCGCACGGAGCCGCCCCGCCACTCGACTTCGGTGAGCCCTTCGCCGGCGTCCGCGCCCGCGCAGTCGAACCAACCACGTAGCGCACCTCGACTGTCGGTCGCGTAGACGTAGCGCTGCCCCTCGGGCGCGTCGACGCAGCCGCCCGCGGCGCCCATCTCTTCGAGCACGACGGCCGGCACCCCCGTTCGCATGAAGTCCGAGACTCGCACGCGGCCGAGTCGTTTGAGCGCGCGGTCGGCACCCATGAAGTCGTGCACGAACTTGTTCGCGGGCGAGTCGAGAATCTCCTCCGGGGAGGCGTGTTGCTGAAGCTGGCCGTCGCGAAGGACCGCGATCCGATCGGCCAGGCGTATCGCCTCGTCGACGTCGTGGGTGACGAACACGACGGTCTTGCGCAGCTCCTTCTGGATGCGGGCGAACTCACCCTGGAGCCTCTCTCGTGTCAGGGGATCCACCGCGCCGAACGGCTCGTCCATCAGAAGCACCGGCGGATCCGCCGCGAGGGCGCGCGCCACGCCTACGCGCTGCGCCTCGCCGCCGGACAGTTGACGCGGGTACTTCTCGGCGTACTCCGGCGGGAGCCCGACCAGCGACAACAGCTGCCCGACGCGTTCGCTCGTGCGCGCGGCATCCCAGCCGAGCAACCTCGGCACCACGGCGATGTTGACGGCGACAGTCAGATGCGGGAAGAGCCCCACCGACTGGATCGCGTACCCGATATGTCGGCGAAGTTCCTCCGGCCTGACGCTCTGGATATCGCGACCGCCCACGTAGATCTTGCCCTCGGTCGGCTCGACGAGTCTGTTGATCATTCGCAGTGTGGTCGTCTTGCCGCAGCCGGACGGACCCACGAGCACGCACACTTCGCCCGCGGAAACCTCGAGGGATAGGCGCGAGACGGCGGACGACTCGCCGTAGAGCTTGCTTACCCCCTCCAGCCTGATCATGCGGCCGCCCCTCTCGGCGCGCTTCCGTCTCCTGCGGTCGAGATGTCGGCGGCAGAGGACTCGGGTAGGCCGCGGATGCCCGGTGATACGAGTGCCCTCGATAGCCACCTGAATCCGACGTCCGCGAGCACCGCCAGCACAACCATCGGCAGTGCACCGAGCAGGGTAAGGTCGTCCGCCAACTGGCCTAGTCCCTTGAAGACGAGCACGCCGAGTCCACCGGCGCTGATGAACGCCGTGACGGCCGCGATGCCGATCGTGAGAACAGCCGCCACGCGCAGGCCCTCGATGATGAGCGGAAGCGCAAGCGGCACTTGCACTCTCAGCAGCAGTTGCGGTCCGTTCATTCCCATCCCTCTTCCGGCATCCACCATGTCGGGATCCACGCCGGAGATGCCGAGGTACGTGCTGCGCACGATGGGCAGGAGAGCATAGAGGGTGAGCGCCACTATGGCCGGCGCGGCACCGAGACCTCCGACACCATACTGCCTGAGCACCGGGTAGGCCGAGGCGAGAGCGGCTAGAGGCGTGAACAGTAGTCCTAGCATCGCAAGGCTGGGAATCGTCTGAATGATCCCCGCCGTTCCGATAGCGGCATCCCTGATCCAGCGTTGCCGCGATGCGGCGACACCCAAGGGGACGCCGATGAGTGCGCCGAAACCGAGGCCGCCTCCGACAAGGAAGAGGTGTCGTCCGATGGCCGACCACAGGACCTCGGATTGCACCACGTACTCCCTCACGAGCGAGAGGTGGCTTGCGCCGCCGAGAACGGCCGCCGCCGTGACTCCGATGCCTCCAAGCAGTGTGGCCGAGCGCCTAGCGATCCTCGACGCGGTGCCTCGCCAGGCGGCGAAGGTCACGATGGCGAATCCGGCGAACGCCCCCCACGCGCCGGCGCCTACCGACACTCTCTCCGGACCGGTGGTCGTCGCCAGAAGCGAGCCAGCAGCCGCACCTAGCGACCACACCTCCACGGCAAACGCTACCGCCGCACAGAAGAGCAGCACGGGTGACCTATGCGTCGCCGACATCGTCATGGCGAGCGTCACCATGAGCACGCAGAGGATAGCGAGCGCCCACCCGATAGCACCCGCGCTCGTCACCGCGAACGGCTCGCCGGTGACGACTCGGTTCGGCCTGAACCGAACGAACGGCAGCGTCAGCACGGCGGCGAGAGCGATGATCGCCCCCGCCGCCGCGACCCGATCGACCCTGTGTTCGCCGACCGCTGTCCTCACCATCCGATAGGCGCCCCTTGAGGCAGCGCTCCTACTTAAGCAGCCCGACCTTCATCAACCACTCGCGGGCCACAGTCTTCTCGTCCTGACCTTCGACTTGTACTTTCCCGTTGAGCTCCTGCAGCGTCACGAGATCGAGCTTCTCGAAAGCCGGACCCAGTATGGTCTCAATCTCCGGATAGGCGTCCGCCGTCTCCTTGCGGAATATCGGGGCGGGCTGGTAGATGGGCTGCACGGCCTTCGGATCGCCGAGCACTACCAGACCGAAGGCCGCGATCGAGCCATCTGTGCCATAAGCCATGGCGGCGTTCACGCCGTCTGTGCCCTCGGCTGCGGCCTTCTCGGTCAAGGACGTGTCGCCCGTGGCCAGCACTACCTTCTGGTCGGCCTTGAGCTTGAAGCCGTACGCCTTCTCGAACGCCGGCATCGCGTCCTCGCGCTGGAAGAACTCCTCCGAGCCGGCAACCTTGACCTTGCCGCCTTCATTCACATACTCGGCGAAATCCTCCAGGGTCAGGATGGCGTTGGAGGACGAAAACGACTTAGGAATCGCTACGGCCCACGTGTTGTTCGCCGGCGCCGGCGCGAACCAGACGATGTTGTTGTTCTTCAGATCCAGGTCGCGCGCGACCTCGTAGGTCTTCTGAGCGTCCCTCAGCACATCCGCCGATGCCTTCTCCTCCGGGTAGAAGTAGACGGCGGCATTCGCGGTGTATTCCGGGTAGCCATCGATCTCACCTGCGATGATGGCGTCCCTGACGACCTTGGTCGTTCCGGTGCGGGTCTTGTCTACAACCTTGAACCCATTGTCCTCAAGCAGCGCGATCATAATCTGCGCCAGGATAGGGCCTTCGACATCGACCTTGGACCCGATGGTCACGGGTCCCTTCGCCGGCTCGGCTTTCCCGTTCGTGCCAGCGTCACCGTTTCCCGAGTCCTTCTTCGCGCATGCGGTGGCGGACAGAGCCATCGCCAGCAGCACGACCGCGAGCAGCGTCCAGTAGCGTGCGCGCATCCATACTCCTTCCCACGTGTGCCGACGCATGGCGACGGCGCCCCTTATTCGTTTTCCTTATACCCCATGCCGCGCGTCATGTCAGGAAGCACCTCCCCGGGACACGCGGCCACAGGACACGCCGCCACCGGCGACCTCGACCGTCGCCGGTGGTAGAATCGTGTTTCGCGGAGCCGTACACTTCATTCCCCACAACGCATCTCCGCGCCCCCCGACCCTGGAGACAGCCGTGAGTCGCTTCTTTCTCAACGACATCGCGTTGGAGTCCGTCGCCGAGAAGGTCCTGGCCGGCGAACGCCTCACGCTTGCCGACGGGCTCGCCCTTTACGGAAGCAGCGACCTAACGGGCATCGCTCAGATGGCTGACCACGTTCGTCGAAAGGTCAACGGCGACCGCGTTCATTTCATGGTCAACAGGCACATCAACCCCACGAACATCTGCGAGAACCGCTGCAAGTTCTGCGCGTTTTCCAGGAGCAAGGGCCAGGATGGCGCCTACGAGATGACCTTGGCCGAGATCGTGAAGGCCGCCGAGGAGGCCGTGCCGGATGGCGCTCACGAGGTGCACATCGTGGGCGGGCTGCACCCGGACTGGCCGTTCGAGTTCTACGTCGACATGGTCGCGAAGCTCCGGGAGGCGCTCCCCGCGCACGTGATCATCCAGGCCTTCACTGCGGTGGAGATCGAGTACTACGCCAACATCTCCGGGCTTTCCACCCTCCAGGTGCTCGAGCGGCTGAAGGATGTGGGGCTCGACGCGATGCCAGGCGGCGGGGCCGAGATATTCTCGGAGCGAGCGCGTCGGCTGGCGTGGGAGAAGAAGACCTCGGCGGAGGATTGGCTGCGCATCCACGGCGAGGCCCACTCACTCGGCATCAAGACGAACTGCACGATGCTCTACGGCCATGTCGAGACGTTGGAGGAGCGAGTAGACCACCTGATTCGCCTTCGCGAGCAGCAGGACGCGTCTGGTGGGTTTCTGGCGTTCATCCCCCTCGCATTCCACCCGCTCAACACCGAGCTGTCCGACTTGCCGGGCACCACGGGCTATGACGATCTCAAGACGCTCGCGATCTCTCGGCTGATGCTCGACAACATTCCGCATATCAAGGCGTTCTGGATCATGGTCGGCCTCAAGGTAGCGCAGATCTCGACAGCGTTCGGAGTGGACGACATCGACGGCACTGTGGTTGAGGAGAAGATCACTCACATGGCCGGCGCGACCACGCCCGAGGCGCTCTCCAAAGACGATCTCCTCGACATCATTCGAGAGACGGGCCACACGCCCGTGGAGCGCGACACGTTGTACAAGGTCATACGCGTCTACGAGCCGGTCAGCGCGGGAACCCCGTCGTGAACCCATCAGCGACAGGCTTCGTCATCGGAGCGCCGTGATGAGTCGCCCTCGGCTGGGACACATACAATTCCTCAACTGCCTGCCGCTGTACTACGGGCTGGTCAAGAACGACGTGCTGCTGGATGTGGACCTGGTGAAGGCGGCGCCAAGGGACCTAGCGGGAATGCTCCTTGCGGGCGAGCTGGATGTGGCCCCGATCCCTTCGATCGAGTACGCGCGCCACGCCGACGACTTCCTGCTTCTACCCGACATCTCGATCTCCTCAGACGGCGAAGTCCAGTCGATTCTGCTGCTCTCGAAGTCCCCCGCCGAGGGTCTGAACGGCCGCTGCGTGGCGCTTACGAACACATCACGCACCAGCCAAGTACTCCTGAAGGTGCTTCTCGCCGAGCACTGGAGCGTGAAGCCGGAGTACACGGAGATGCCGCCCGACCTCGCCAGCATGATGCGGGAAGCCGAGGCCGCGCTGCTTATCGGCGACGACGCCCTGCGCGCGTTCTACCAGCCGACCGACCTGCTGAAGTACGACTTGGGTGAGGAGTGGAAGGCGCACACGGGATTGCCGATGGTGTACGCCGTGTGGGCAGTCCGTCGGGAGTTCGCCGTGGCCAGACCCTCGGATGTCGCCAGACTCGCCTGGGCGCTCAGTCAGAGCAACGAGTACTCCGCGGCGCACCTCGACGCTATCTCGGCGTACGCCGCGCGATGGGAGCCCTTCCCGGTGGCGTTCTTCCGCAGCTACTTCGAGTCGTTGCACTTCTACTTCACGGATCGGTACAGAGACGGGCTCGTTCGCTATTTCGAGCGCGCCGCGGCGATCGGTGAGGTGGAAAGCGTGCCGACTCTCAGGTTCGTGGAGCAGGAATCATGAGCGTGCCCGACGCCCGCCGCCTGTCCTTGGCCGAACAGGAGCACGTGCGCGACGTTCTGTTCGCGGCGGCTCGGGGAGAGCGGCGGCTCACAGAAGACGATGCGTGCCTGCTTCTGGAGCACGCCGACCTGCTCGATCTGGGCGCCGCGGCGGCGCATGTCCGCAACACGCTGCACCCGGATCGCGAAGTCACCTTCGTAGTCGATCGCAACATCAACTACACGAACGTCTGTACGTCCGAGTGCAGATTCTGTGCGTTCTTCCGACCCCCAGGTCATGCTGAGGCCTACCTTCTCGACGCCGATGCCCTGCACCGCAAGGTGGAAGAGACCCTTGAGCGCGAGGGCACGGCCATACTGCTCCAGGGAGGACTGCACCCCGATCTCAGAATCGAGTGGTACGAACAACTGCTCTCGGACCTGAAGTCACGCTATCCGATACACGTGCACGGTTTCGGTCCGCCGGAGATCGTGCACATCTCGAAGGTATCCGCCATCGACACGCGCGAAGTGCTGGAGCGGCTGCGCGCCGCCGGTCTCGATTCGTTGCCGGGTGGAGGCGCGGAGATACTCGTCGACCGCATCCGCTCGCACGTCTCCCCGAAGAAGGCCACTTCCGAGCAGTGGCTCGGCGTGATGCGGCAGGCTCACGAGATCGGCATGTCAACGACCGCCACGATGATGTTCGGCAGCGTGGAGACGCGCCGCGAGCGCGTCGAGCACCTGTCACGCATACGCGACCTTCAGGACCACACTGGGGGCTTTCGTGCGTTCATCGCGTGGACGTTCCAACCCGGCTTCACGCAACTCTCGGCGCACGAGGAGGCAGCGCTGGGTCGCCGCCTGGCGCCCGCGAGCGGATGGGAGTACTTGAGGGTGCTCGCCGTCTCGCGGCTCTACCTCGACAACGTCGCCAACATCCAGGCGTCGTGGGTAACCCAGGGCGCGAAAGTGGGGCAGTTGGCTCTCGCATTCGGAGCCAACGACCTCGGCTCAACGATGATCGAGGAGAACGTCGTCGCGGCAGCCGGAGTGCGCAATATGCTTGACCGAGATGATCTCGTCCGCCTGATTCGCGACGCCGACTTCACGCCGGTCCAAAGGGATACGCTGTACAGAGAGGTGCGACGCTTCTAGAGCCCGCCACACATCGACCGCGACCCAGCGGCATGCCCGCGGCGTGGCGAGCGGGTTTCTGCTCCGGTAACGTTCTGCCCGAGGAGGGAAGAGATGCCCGAACAAGCGATACCCAGGGTCCAAGTGGGCGTTTGCGGCGGATCCGGGACACTCTCGATCGGAAACGCCGCCGCGCTCGCCGATGAGCGCGTCACGGTGATTGACGACGGCCTCGTCTACGAAACGCCGTTCGGTCGCAGTCCTGAGTTCACGCACTTCCGAGTGGACGGCCCGCACGGGTCCCGCGAAGCGCTTGCGGTGCGCATGCACGGCTGGAGACGCGGGGTGAAACGCGCGGACGCCAGCCTGCAGACGTTCTGGGTCTTCAACGAGGCGGGCGTCCGTAAGGTGCTGGCCGACGGCGGCGTCGGCTCGCTCAATCACATGCTGGACCCGCGGGACGTGGTCATCCCCCACGACTTCATAGACCTGACCGTCCGGCAGGACATATACGTCCGTGGAGATCACCTGCTCATAATGCGGCAGCCGATCTGCCCGGACCTCGGCAGGCATCTGTACCTGGCCGCGAGTGAGTCGTTCTCGCGGGTGTTCAGACGCGGAACATACCTCGTCACGGATGGCCCCCGCTTCGAGACCCCTGCGGAGATCGACTACATGAGACGCCTCGGAGGCGACGTCATCGGTCAATCGCTGGCCCCGGAGGTCGTGCTCGCCAGGGACATCGGCGCCTGTTTCGCCGGCATCTACATCGTCGTGAACTACGCCGAGGGGGTCGTGAAGGACTGGGAGCATGACGAACTCAAAGCTATCTTCTTCGAGGAATCGGAGACTGTCGCGCGCTGTCTGATCGACACGGTCTGCAACCTGGATATGCAGGCGCCTTGCGGTTGCGCGGACCTGCGCAAGCCGAGCCTGCTGTCTCTTCCGGAGGAATAGGGTGCTCGTAGCGGCCGATTGGGTCGTCCCGATGGACGGACCACCGATCAAGGACGGTGCCGTGCTCGTGGGCGGGGCGACCGTCGATGCCGTCGGCCCCGCGGGGACGCTTGCCGCTCGTAATCCGAAGGCCCATCGTCACGACCATCCCGGCTGTATCATTGCGCCCGGACTGATCAACGCCCATACACATCTCTCGCTTTCCGCCCTGAGCGGGCTGGTCGAGTCCGCGCCCTTTCACCAGTGGCTCGACGCGATCGTGCCGGCGATCAAGGCGCTTACCGCAGACGAAATCGCCGCCTCGGTAGCGTACGGTGCGGCGGAGTGCATCGAGCACGGCATCACGAGCGTCGGGGACATCTGCTATGGACCCGAGGCGCCGGCGGCGGCGGCTGACGAAGGCGTGCACGGGGTCTTCTTCTGGGAGATCAACGGCGTGTCACCCTCGGAGATGGCCCAGGTGCTGGCGGAACGCGAGTTTCCCATCGACCCGCGCCACGCGTGCCGTCGGCGAACGCAATGCGGCCTCAGTCCCCACGCGATCTATACCTCCGGACCCGAGTTGCTGCGAGGCACGCACCGGTTCGCCGCGGACGCCGGAGTCGCCTTCGCGCTGCATGTCGCCGAGTCGACGGCGGAGACCGAACTGACCCTGACGGGCTCCGGCCCTCTGGAGACGGTCGCTCGCAAGCTCGCGTGGGGCTTCAGGACGCCGAAGACCGGACCCACAAGGTATCTCGATCGACTCGGGGTACTGGAGGGCGCGATCGCCGTGCATTGCGTGTACCTTGAGCCCGGTGACGCGAGACTTCTCGCGCAGAAGACCCGCGGGGTCGTGCTGTGTCCTCGGTCGAACCGCTACCTTCGAGTGGGACCCGCGCCGGCGGCGGAGATCGTTCGCGCGGGGGCGCG
>JBBILP010000045.1:0-8716 GCA_037444885.1 Actinomycetota bacterium
ACTGACGCAGTGTCGAGAAGCGATCGAGCCTGCCTGTCAGCAGCTTGTGAACGTATGACTGGTGACCTACGTCCCACACTACCGGCTCTTTCGGGCAGTCGAGAGCGCGGAGCAGCCCTATCGTCAGTTCCACGACTCCGAGGTTGGGCGCGAGATGGCCGCCGGTCACGGCGACGGTCGAGATCAGGGTCTCTCGTATCTCCGAGGCCAGACGCTCGACCTCGCGATCGCTAAGGCGCTTGAGGTCCGCGGGAGAGGTGATGCTATCAAGAATCCGATCGGCCACTGCGAAAACGCCTCCGAGCTACCTCTGGGTGGATTGTCGCGGCCCAGCTTACTGACGCGCACGCGATTGCCGCAACTCCATCTCGCATGGCGTCGACTGGTCGTTACTCCCGCCCAGCCGCCGCGGTGCCCTCCTCAGAAGCGTCGCGGTCATCCGCACGAACTACCAGCGCGATCTCGTCCTCATCCGCCGAAGCCACGCCGACGGCACGGCGGTCGTCCGTCCCCGATGATCCCCCGTTCCCCTCCGGCTCGGCGAACCCCTCCTCCGCTTCGTCGGTCGCTTCGACGAACACGCTCGGCCACTCGATCTGATCCGAGCGCTCGGTGCAGGCGTTGGCCAGTCTTACTCCCTCTTCGAGCAGGTCCAGCGCCTGTTCGAGCGACGTGTCCTTCTTCCTGACCTGGCTGACTATCTCTTCCAGCCGGGCTCTCGCTTGCTGAAAGCTGGTGTACTCGTCACTCATCGAACCCATCGGTCCCATCTCGTGATGCGGAATGCTGTTCGGCGAGGCGACCGAGCACCCCATTCACGAACTTCGAGGAATCGTCGCCGCCGTACGCTTTGGCTAGCTCGACGGCTTCGTTGATCGCCACGGACGCCGGCACGTCCTCCTCGTACAGTATCTCATAGACCGCGAGCCTCAGTATGTTGCGATCTACCAGTGGCATTCGGGCCAAGGTCCAGTGCTCCGAGAGCCGCTCGATGGTGTCGTCGATGGTATTCTGCTCTGCCTCGACACCGGTCAGGAGCCGCCGACAGAACTCCGTGGGCTCGCCGCCCTCCGCGTTGTACGTGGCGGAGCCGAGGATCTGAGTAAGCGACTCCCCCGTGATCTCGCGCTGGTAGAGGATGTGCAGTGCCTGTTCACGGGATTTGCGGCGCTCGATCATCGGGGTGCACGCAATGGGTGCGCTCGGCTCACTCGCCGAACTCGATGCCGTCTATGTAGACATCCACCGAGCCCACATCGTGACCGACGTGGCTGCGCAGACCGTCAGCCACCGCTGACTGCACATCGGCCGCCAGCTCGTGAAGGGGTCTTCCGTAGCGGACGTGCAAGCGCACGGTCACACACAGCTTGCCGTCTTCGCCGAGGCTGACCGCCAAGGCCTTGGCGACCTTGCCGGTCCGGCCAGCGCCCTTCTGAACGATTCCCGCGATTCCGGGCGCGCCCACGGAAAGCACTCCATCGACGCCTTCCGCGGAAAGCGTGATGAGCTTCTCGAGGACTCCTGATGCCAGGCCGAGACCTTCTAGGCGTATCTCGTCACCCACACCAAACTCCTCGCCTAGACGTTGAAGTGCTCTTCGACAAAGTCAGTATAGACCTCGCCGCGTCTGAAGTCCGGGTTCTCGACCACCATCTGATGGAACGGAATGGTCGTGGGTATGCCGACTACGATGAACTCGTCGAGGGCTCTGCGGGCCCTGTCGATCGCCTCGCTCCTGCTCTCCCCCCACACGATCAGTTTGCCCATCAGTGAGTCGTAGTTCGGGGGAACGGAGTACCCCGAGTAGATGTGACTGTCGATTCGCACGCCGAACCCTCCCGGAGGACCGAAGACGTCCACCCTTCCCGGGTGCGGCCTGAAGTTGTGTGCCGGGTCCTCAGCGTTGATGCGGAATTCGATCGCATGTCCGCGCATCGAGACCTGATCCTGCGTGCGGTGCTTCATCTCGTGCCCGGCGGCTATCCTGATCTGTTCCTTGACGATATCCACGCCTGTGATCATCTCGGTGACGGGATGCTCCACCTGGACTCGCGTGTTCATCTCCATGAAGTAGAAGCTGCCGTCCTGACCCAGCAGGAACTCGATCGTGCCGGCGTTGACGTAGTTCACCGCGCGCACCGCGGCAAGCGCCGCCTCTCCCATGGCTTCGCGAATCTCGGGCGTCAGTGCGGGAGATGGCGCCTCCTCGACGAGCTTCTGGTGGCGACGCTGTATCGAGCAATCGCGTTCGAAGAGATGCACCGCATTGCCGTGCGTATCGGCAAGCACCTGGAACTCCACGTGCCTCGGACGCGACAGGTACTTTTCGAGGTATACGGTGTCGTTCCCGAAGGCCGCGGCCGCCTCGGCTTTCGCCGCGGCGAAGTTGGCCTTCAGCTCTCTTTCGTCGTTCGCTGCCCGCATACCTCGGCCACCACCACCGGCCGACGCCTTGATGAGAACCGGGTATCCGACTTCCGCCGCAAAGCCCATGGCCTCGTCCGCGTCATCGACCGGGCCGTCCGACCCCGGGACCGTCGGCACACCAGCCGCGGCCATCGTGGCCTTCGCCACGGCCTTGTCGCCCATGCGCTCGATGGCGTCGGGGCCAGGCCCGACGAAGACAAGACCGGAATCCGCGCAGGCACGGGCGAAAGCCGCGTTCTCTGAAAGGAAGCCGTATCCGGGGTGGATCGCCTCGGCACCGGACACCAGGGCCGCCGAGATGATGTTGGGCATGCTCAGGTAGCTGTGAGCCGACGGAGCGGGGCCGATGCATATGGCCTCGTCCGCGACCCGTGCGTGCAGGCAGTCGCGGTCGGCCTCCGAGAAGACCGCTACCGACCCGATACCCATCTCCTTGCACGACCGGATGACGCGGAGCGCCACCTCGCCACGATTGGCGATCAGTATCTTTCCGAACTCGCTCGCCACCGGGCTAAGCCACCGGCTCGTAGTAGAACAGCGGAGTCCCGTACTCCACGGGCGCGGCGTCCGTTGCGCAAACCTCGCGAATCACGGCCGCTTCTTCGCTCGCTATCTCGTTCATCAGCTTCATCGCCTCGAGGATGCACAGTGTCTGCCCCTCATCCACCGTATCCCCTACCTCGACGAACGGGGGTGAGGCAGGCGAAGGGGCCCTGAAGAAGGTCCCGACCATCGGCGAGACCACGGCCTTCCAGGAGTCAGGCCTCGAGCCGTCGCCGCCTTGCGCCGGCGGTGCCTCGGCGGAGGCCGCCTGGGTCGGAGATTCCGAAGTCGCCGCAGGCTGCACGGCGCTCACGGTCGCTGTCTCGGACACACCACCGCCGCCGGTTCGGCGGACAACGACCTTCGTGCCGGCTTCTTCCACGACGACTTCGCTCACCTCGGAGAGCTCGACGATCTTGATGAGCTCACGGATCTGATTGACGTCCACCGGCGCTTCCTCCCTGCACGTGTTGACCTCTTCGCCCATCATGAACACAGCGCTCTCCGCACCCTCTTGGTGGTGCGTGAGGTAGGTGCGTGCCTCGTTCGGGAAGAGCGCGTACATCAGCACGTCTTCCTCGCTGCGCGCGAGATCGCCGATCTCCGCTTCCATCTCGGCGTACGTTGTCTTGACTAGCGACCCAGGGCGCACGTCATCGGCCAACGGCGAGTCCTTGCCCAAGACCTTCGCGACAACCTCTTTGTCCATGGGACCCGGAGCGCGTCCGTACAAGCCCTTGACGTAGTCCTTCATCTCTTGAGGAACGACGGCCCACCGCTTCCCCGTGAGCACGTTCAGCACGGCCTGAGTGCCGACGATCTGCGAGAGCGGCGTCACCAGCGGCGGGTAACCGACCTCGGCGCGGATCTTGGGAATCTCGTCCAGCACGTCGCCGAGTCGGTCTGCGGCCTTCTGGACCTCCAGCTGGCTGACCAGGTTGCTCATCATCCCACCGGGCACCTGATGGCTGAAGACCTCCATCGAGAGCAGCGACGTCACTCCGCGCTTGAGCTTCTTGCGTTCGCGGACGTCCTCCCAGTACTCGGCGATCTCGAAGAGCACGTCCAGGTCCAGTCCGGTGTCGTACGGCGACTCCTTGAGCGCCGCGACTATCATCTCCACGGCCGGCTGGCTGTTGCCGAAGGCCAAGGCCACCACTGCGGTATCCACGATGTCCGCCCCCGCCTCGGCGGCCTTGAGGTAGTTCATCGGGGCCATACCACCGATGTAGTGGCAGTGCACATGAACCGGCAGGCCTATCTCCTCTTTCAGGGCACGCACCATGCGCTCGGTCCTGAACGGAGTGAGCATCCCGGCCATGTCCTTGATGCATATCGTGTCGGCGCCGAGTTCCTTGAGCGTGTGAGCGAACTCGACATAGCTGTCGAGCGTGTGAACTGGGCTCACCGTGTAGCTGATCGCGCCCTCGAAGTGTCCGTCGCACTCCTTGATCGCCTTGGCGCACACCTCGAGGTTTCGAGCATCGTTGAGGGCGTCGAAGACTCGGAAGACGTCGACTCCATTGCGCTTGGCCGCGTGCACGAAGCGCTGACATATATCGTCACTGTAGTGGCGATATCCCACGAGGTTCTGACCCCGAAGCAGCATCTGGAGTGGCGTCTTCGGGCAGTGCTTGTCGATGATGCGAAGGCGCTCCCAGGGATTCTCATCCAGGAACCTCAGGCAGGCGTCGAAGGTCGCCCCGCCCCACACCTCGAGCGACCAGTAGCCGACCCCGTCCATCTTTGGGAGGATCGGGAGCATGTCGGCCAGCTCCATACGGGTCGCCCAGAGCGACTGATGGGCGTCGCGCAGCGTAGTGTCTGTCACATGAACGGGTCGCATGGGCGTCTCCTAGGCGTCCATCGCGGCGGGACAAGCCAGACGTGCAGCGGACTGCGGTCTGGACAGTATAAACGCTTGAGTGCGAACCGGCTACGAAACGCGCGTCACGTACCGGCCGTCTCGTGTGTCGATCTTGAGCACGTCACCCACCTCCACGAACATGGGGACCTGCACTACGGCGCCGGTCTCGAGTGTCGCCGGCTTGTTGCCTCCTTGTACCGTATCGCCCTTGAAGCCGGGATCGGTGTCGGTTACCTGCAGTTCAACGAACATCGGCGGCTCGACACCGATATAGTCGCCGTCGGCAGTCAGGATCTCGACCGCGTCGCTTTCCTTCAGCCACTTGGCGGCGTCTCCGATGAAATCCGCGCCCAACTCGACCTGCTCGTAGCTGTCCGTGTCCATGAAGTGGTACGTATCCCCGTCCACGTAGAGGTACTGCATGCGCTTGGTCTCCACGCGTACGTCGTCGACCTTCTCGCCGGCCCTGAAAGTGACGTCCACTACTCGGCCGGTGGTAAGCTCCTTGAGCTTCGTGCGCACGAATGCACCCCCTTTGCCGGGTTTGACGTGCTGGAACTCGACGATGATCCAGCGCTTCCCGTCGTAAACGATGCACATGCCGTTCTTGAAGTTGTTGGTGGAGACAGCCATTCGTGCTTCCCTTTCGCCGGGCCAGCGCCGCGTTCGCTCTGGCGACCCCTATGAGAGCTCCAGCAGCTCCTTAGGGGCGTGAGTCAGAACGCGGCAGCCACCTTCTTCGGCCACTACCAAGTCCTCGATTCTAACACCGCCCCACCCAGGGATGTACACGCCCGGCTCGATCGTCACGACGCTACCACCTCGAACGGAATCTCGCCCTCGGGGGCTCAAGCTCGGCAGCTCGTGAACCGCAAGGCCTACCCCATGTCCGAGGCCGTGCACGAAGCCGTCGCCGAAACCGTCAGCGATGAGCGAGTCCATCGCGATTCTGTGAAGATCCGCGCCGGACGGTCCCGAACGCACGGCCGCTAGGGCCGCCTCGTTGGCACGAAGCACAGCGGCATAGACCTCGCGCTGGCGCTCGGAGGCGGTACCCACCACAACCGTGCGGGTAGCGTCGGAGCAGTACCCTCGTAGTCGCACCCCAACGTCTATGACGACGAGATCGCCTTCCTCCAAGCGCCGCGTCGACACCGTCGCGTGCGGCTTTGACGAATTGGACCCGGATGCCACGATCGGCTCGAATGCGACTGATTCGGCGCCGTTCTCCCGGATGAACAGCTCTAGAGAGAGAGCCAGGTCGATCTCGCGCGCTCCGGGTGTGATGCGTCCGTAGATGTACTCGAAGGCGGCATCGCCGATCGACGCGGCGGCTTCGATGCGTTCGATCTCGTGCGGTTCCTTGATCTGCCTCAGCTCCTCGACCCACTGGTCGATGACTGAGATCTGGCCCCGGAACTGCTCCGAGATGAACTTGAAGCGTCCGTATGGCACGGACGATTCAAGCGCCAGGCGCGACACGCCCTCGGCTAGGAGTTCGGCGCAAAGCTCGATGTAGATTGATTCCCGCGACCTGCGCACCATCCACGCGGTGCCGGTCGCCGCCTCCTCCAGCGCCTCCGCGTAGCGTCCGTCCGTGTAGATGCGCGTGATATCCGGGGTCACAAGGCAGCCGCCCGAGAAGGACGAATCGAAGACGTCCTCAAAGCCGGTCATGTAGCGTAGGTTGACGCAGTCCGTGACCAGAAGCGCGTCAACCCCGCCATCGGCCAGACGACGTCTTAGCGCGGCAATGCGCGCGTCGGCGTTCATGACGATCCCCCGATGTGCCCGAGAACGGCGCGAAGCCCGAGGGAATACGACTGCACCCCGAATCCGCTCACCTGCCCGACACATGCGGGGGCGATCACGCTGTGCGTGCGAAATGCCTCGCGAGCGGCGATGTTGCTGAGGTGGACCTCCACCACAGGGATGCCTACGGACGCCACAGCATCACGCAACGCGTAGGAGTAATGGGTGAAGGCCCCGGGGTTGAACACGACGCCGTCGCACCGACCAACGGCCGCTTGCAGCAAGTCCACGAGTTCGCCTTCGTGGTTGGACTGCGCGAACTCGACCTGTGCTCCCAGATCATCCGCCAGCGACCTCACAATCGCCTCGACATCCGCCAAGGTGGACGTGCCGTAGACCTCCGGCTCACGCGTGCCGAGCAGGTTCAGATTCGGTCCGCTCAGGACGAGGACAGTGGTCATCGGCAACTCACGCCTCCTTGTCTTGTCTCCATCGTCGCAGACGAGCGTCAAGAACGGAATCCTCAGGCATCGCCAGTTCCCACTCGCCCGGCCTGCGTACGAAGACGAACCGAGGTACACCTCCGCGCGCCTTCTTGTCGGCCGCCATCGCTTCCTTGAGGGCATCGACGTCCGCATCGACGTGCACCGCACGCAATCCCAGTGCATCCAGCAGCTGCGCCTGTCGGCGCGTCCACAGCGGCGACGCGCCCACTACGTCCTCGGCCAGGCCGGAAGCGAAACGTATCCCTTCCGCCACGGCCGTGCCGTGCCGCATGCTCCCGTATCCGAGAACGAGCTCGATGGCGTGTCCGAGGGTGTGGCCGTAGTTGAGGCACTCCCGCCCTCCGGACTCCCGCTCGTCGCTGGACACGACCAGCGCCTTGAATGCGACCGATTCGCAGACAGCATGGGCTACCGCCGCCGGTTCCCGCGAGACGAGCACATCCGCGCTGGCCTCGAGCCAGTCGAGGAAATCCCCGCCTGCCAGGAAGGCGGTCTTGGCAACTTCAGCCAGCCCGGACGTCCACTCTCCCTCGGGAAGCGTTGTCAGTACGTCGGTGTCGGCAAGCACGATCCGAGGCTGCCAGAACGTCCCCGCCAGGTTCTTTCCGGCAAGCAGGTCCACGCCGGTCTTCCCGCCGATGGAGGAATCCACCTGCGCGAGCAGCGTCGTCGGGATCTGCGCGTACGCGATACCCCGCATATAGACCGACGCGCTGAAGCCAGCGATATCACCGACCACTCCACCGCCGAGAGCCGCCACGGCGTCGCCCCGGTCCAGTCCCTCTCGGGCGAACGCGTCGAGAACCTCCCCCACGCGCGCCCAGGTCTTCGACTCCTCGCCGGCGGGAATCACCACCCGCACCACCTCGAAGCCGCTCGACCTCAGCGAATCAGCAACCGCATCCGAGTACAGCGGCGCGACGTTCTCATCGGTGACAAGCGCGATCTTGCGCGCACCCGGAATGACCGTGCGCACTCGCCGTCCCACGCTGCCGAGCAGCGCTTGGCCGATCAGGACGTCGTAAGTTGCCGAGGCGGCGATGACGCTCGCGCAGTGCAACGATTCGCTCATGCGACATCCCCCGACCTGGCGACTAGCGGCAGTGCCAAGACCGACTCGGCCACTTCCCGCACAGACCGCCCCGAGGTGTCCACTACCGCGTGGGCCGCTCGTTGGTACGCGCCGGACCGCTCGGCGAGGAGACGACTTGCGGCGCCCTTCGGATCGTCGGCCAGGAGAGGGCGGCTGCGCGGGTCGCCGATCCGCCGCAACACCTCATCGACCGCTACCTGAAGGAAGACCACCTGGCCGTGGGCGCGCATCCACTCGACGTTATCGTCCCGCAGGACGACCCCGCCGCCGCAAGCGATCACGGAGGAATCGGCCTCGACTAGCGATACCAGCGCCCTGTGCTCCATCTCCCTGAAGACCGCTTCCCCTGAATCCCGAAAGACGGACGTCACACTTCGCCCCTCCCTTTCCTCCACCAAGTCGTCCAAGTCGACGAATGGACGTCCGAGTGCGCCTGCAACCAGGCCCCCCACCCTGCTCTTTCCGGCGCCCATGAACCCGATGAGGAACAGGTGCTCACGCTCCGGTCGCCCGCCGGGCTCACCTTGG
>JBBILP010000046.1:0-8533 GCA_037444885.1 Actinomycetota bacterium
ATCGTGTTCAGCCTCATGTTGCGGCTTCCGCTCATAAGCTGCTGCAACCCGACCTTGATCTTGTCGCAGTAGGTGTACAGGCCGATGGCGCCGAGCGGCATGGCGTCCACTTCGGTGCCGTACTTGGCCTTCAGCGTCTCGTAGGTCACGAATATCTCCTCTTTGGAGGACCCGAACTCCGAGACCGACTTCGGCAAGTCCTGTTCTTGCAGCCAGACACCGATGTTCTTGCCGACGAAGCCCGGGATCATCAACGCGCGACCCATGCACACCGCCTTCGTGTGAGGCGCGCCGAGCGCGATGACCTTGAACACGTGGTCTTCCGTCGAAAAGCCGCCTGCGATCGCGATGTCGGGGATGTAGGCGCCCTTGGCGGCCAGTCGCTCGATGAGCTCGTTCGTCATGCACTGCAGGTAGAACGTGGGGACTCCCCACTCCTCCATCATCCGCCACGGACTCATGCCGGTCCCGCCCGGCGCGCCGTCTATGGTGAGCAGGTCGATCTTGGCGTTCGACGCCCACTTGATGGCCATGGCCAGTTCGCGCATGGGGTACGCGCCGGTCTTCAGCGTCACACGCTTGGCGCCCAGCGCTCGCAATCTATCGACCTCGGCGTAGAAGCCCTCCTCGTCCACGAAGCCGAGGCGTGAATGGCGCTCGAATTGCCTGATCGCTCCATCGTGGAACGCGGCTTGGATCGCTGGGTCGGACGGATCGGGAGTGACCAGGTAACCGCGCTTCTGAAGCTCGAGCGCCCGGTCGAGAGTGTTCACCTTGATCTCGCCGCCGATGCACTTGGCGCCCTGGCCCCACTTGAGCTCGATCGTCTCCACGCCGAGCTTGTCGATAACGTACTCCGCGACTCCGAGGCGCGTGTCCTCCACGTTCATCTGCACGAGAACGTCGCCGTACCCGTCGTGGTAGCGGCGGTACTCCTTGACCCTGCGCTCCATGTCCGGCGAGCGCGTGACCTTGCCGTTTCCGTCCCGCTCAAGCGCCGGGTCTATACCACATACGTTCTCGCCACACACGAGCGAGATACCGGCGACTGCCGCGCCCACCGCCAGGTGATCCCAGTTCTTGCGGGCGATTTCTGTGGAGCCGAGCGCGCCCGTGAAGATGGGCAGGCGCATCTTGACCTTGTTCTCGACTCCGAATTCGGTCTCGACATCCACCATCGGGAAAAGCGTGTTGTCCGGGTTGCCCTCGACGCCGTCGGCCAGACCCTTCGCGCCGAGCGCGTAGCCCTGGATGTTCAGGTGCGAGTAGTCGATCGGGTAGTCCTTGTCGCCCCCCGAGATCACGTCGCCGAACGGCCCGGGATAGATGACTTCCCGACCTCTGAATGAGGCCTTGAAGACCTCACAGTTGCCCCTACATCCGTCAAGACAGCGCGTACACAGTCCCGAGCCGGGAACCGTATTCCGCGATCGGTTGGACGTCTGGGTCGCGTCGTTGCCGCTGGGTCTTTGGAGATTCACTGCGCCACTCCTCCTGTCGCGTGGAACGACAACACTCACGGAAGGTCGAGGATGTGGATTTCGGCCCCCGATTCGCGCACCGCCACTGTTGCTGTGCTACGAAATATGTCAGAAACGTATGAGAAATGCATTCGCAATCTATGAGATGGGGTCAGCATGCCGGAAGAGAGGCCCGACGACGCGACGAAGACGATCCTCGACCAGGGCGTGGAGTTCATCCACCTGTGGTTCACGGACGTACTGGGCTTCCTGAAGACGTTCGTCATCACCTCTGACGAACTCGCTAATGCGATGTCCGAGGGGATGGGCTTCGACGGCTCGTCGATACAGGGATTCGCGCGTATCCAGGAGAGCGACATGATCGCGATGCCGGATCCCTCAACGCTGCAGATCATGCCTTGGCGCCAGGAGGGCCAGCTGGTGGCCACGATGTTCTGCGACGTGCTCCACCCCGACGGGACCCCTTACGCCGCGGACCCGCGCTACGTGCTCAAGCGAACACTGGCGCGCGCCGCCGAGAAGGGGTTCACCTTCTTCGTGGGTCCTGAGCTCGAGTACTACTACCTGCAAGACGACCACAGCACCGTCGTTCTTGACCACGGCACCTACTTCGACATGACGACGCGCGACCTGGCTGTGGACCTTCGCAAGCAGACCGTACGCACGCTCAAGGACTTCGGGATCTGGGTCGAGTACAGCCACCACGAGGTGGGACCGAGCCAGCACGAGATAGACCTCCGCTACGACGAGGGCCTGAAGATGGCCGACAAGGTCATGACGTACAGGCTGGTTGTGAAGGAAGTCGCGCAGCTCAACGGGGTATACGCCACCTTCATGCCGAAGCCCATGTTCGGCCAGGCGGGCAGCGGCATGCACGTGCATCAGTCGCTGTTCTCCGGGGGCCGCAACGCTTTCTACGATGCGGCGGACCCCCACCACCTCTCGGACACGGCGAAGGGCTACATCGCCGGACTTCTGAAGCATGCGCGGGCGATCAGCGCGGTCACAAATCAGTGGGTCAACTCATACAAGCGCCTGGTCTCCGGTTTCGAGGCGCCCGTTCACATCTGCTGGGCCCACAGGAATCGATCGGCGCTCGTTCGGGTGCCGATGTACAAGCCGGGGAAGGAGCAGGCAACGCGAATCGAGCTGCGCTCCCCGGACCCCTCATGCAATCCCTATCTCGCTTTCGCGGTCATGCTGGCGGCGGGTCTTGACGGAATCGAGCAAGGCTACGAGCTGCCACCCGCGGTCACGGACAACATCTACGAGATGTCGGACGCCGAACGCGAGACCGCCGGAATCGGCAGTCTACCGGGCGATCTGCACGAGGCTGTACACGCGTTCGAGCAGAGCGACATGGTCCGAGATGCGCTGGGGGACACTGTGTTCCAGTGGTACGTGCGCAACAAGCAGCTCGAGTGGCACAACTACCGGAGCCGTATCACGCCCTGGGAGATCGAGCAGTATCTGCCGCTGCTCTAGCAGTCGACTCGGCTAGGGTGGGTCGGGCGCTCGTCACTCGGAAGCGGTGAGCGAGCGCCAGTCCTTTCCAACAACCACCAGAACGTCTCCGTTGAAGGAGTACATGCCTCGGCTCTCCACCACATCGGCAACGCCCAGGGTCGAGGCAACCAACCTGGCTTTCGCCTCGTTCTTGGCATCCTTGAAGATGACAAGCGTCTTGTCGTAGACGAACTGATTGGCGTTCCCCACGTCGCGGACGACGAATCCCTCGCCGACAAGCTTCTTCTCGGCCTCCTTTGCCACACCGGCGATACCTGCGCCGTTTCGCACCGTCAGCGTGATGTCGGAGGGCACCAGAGCGGGCTTGGGCGTCGACGTCGCCTCGATATCGCTGCCCGTGAGTAGGCCCTTGACCAGCTGGGCCTTGACCTTCTCGTCAGGTATCACGTATGGGCTGCGCCACTCGCCCAGCAGCGTCGCTGTCTGCAGGTTACCCTCGGGCATTCCGCGCAAGGCCTGCACGATCCCGAGCGACTCCCCTACTGACAGATCGGTGTCCACGTACGCCGAGAACTCCTTGATCATCTTGGGCAGGCGAAGGAGATTGTCGAAGCGGAACGACTGCTTGACGATCGCCTTGAAGAAGGTCTGCTGGTGTCTCATGCGACCGAAATCGGAATCGGGATAGTCTCGCGAGCGGACGTAGGTGAGCGCGTGCTCGCCATCGAGCAGCTGATAGCCCGGCTCGATGTGCTTCGCTCGATGTCCGGGGCTGTGGCTAGCCGCCCTCCAGTCATCGATCTCGACGTCGACGTCGACGTAGACGCCGCCCATCACGTCGACGATCTTCTGAAACCCCTTGAAGTCGAGCTCCGCGTAGTGGTTGATAGGCACTCCCAGCAGGCCCTCGATGCTCTTGATCACGAGTGACGGACCGCCGGCGTAGCTGGTGTTGATCTTGGCGGTGCCATGGCCTGGGATGCGGGCCTTGGTGTCTCGAGGAACGGAGACCATCCACACGCGTTTCAGTTTCGGGTCGATCCGAGCGACGATGATCGTGTCAACACGCATCGCCGGCTCATTCGGCCGCTTGTCAGTGCCCATCAAGAGGATCGTGAACGGCTCTTTCGGCTCGACAGCGGTAAGCGCCTCTCTGACCTTCGGGTCGGCGGTCACGGCCTTCTGCATCGTCCGCTCGACCCCACGCAGGAAGAAGTACGCCCACGCGCCACCGGCCGCGGCGGCGATCAGCACGAGTGCCAGAATCGCCAGCAGTGTGCGCTTGATGTTGCGGGTGCGGCGTTCGCGTTGGACTCGCGTGCGGGGCACGCTTTGCACGCGGACCCTTCTCGCACGCGGCTCGGCATCGCGTAGCCGCCCTCGGCCCTTGCCGCTGCGAAGCACGCTCCTGCCCGAGGACCTCGAGCTATGACGTCCCATTACCGCTCCTACGCTGGTCTGACCGGCTCACCAGTGCGCAAGGCTACCAGTCATCGTTGGAATGCTCGCTCGAGCGCGCCGGCTATGAGGTCGGCCGCGTGTCCGTCGCCGTAGACGTCAGGTCGCAGGTCGGGCGGTGTGATCTCCGAGACCGCCGATACTATGCGCTCCTCGTCCGTGCCCACCAGCACGTTCCATCCGAGTTCCACGGTTTCGACCCACTCCGTCTCCTCGCGCAGTGTCACGCAGGGTACTCCGAAGAAGTATGCCTCCTTCTGCATGCCGCCGGAGTCCGTGAGAACCGCGGCCGAATTCCGGAGCAGCGCGATGGTGTCCATGTAGGGGACCGGCGGTCTGACCATCACGTTGCCGGACGACTCGACCAGCTCCGTCAGGCCGAGATCCTCGAGGTTCTTCGAAGTCCGAGGGTGAACGGCCCACACCACGGGCTTGTCCAGGCGCGCGAACGCGCGGACGATCGACGCCAAGCGGACCTTGTTGTCGCTGTTGCCGGCTCGATGCACGGTCGCAAGGTAGTATCCACCGGCCTCCACGCCGTGGGACGCCAGAACCGCGTCCTGGTCAACTCGCTCGGCGAAGAAGCGAGCCGTGTCCAGCATCACGTCGCCCACGAGACATACGCCGCTCTCGATGCCCTCGGCGGTAAGGTTGTTGACGGCCGCGCGGGTCGGGCACAGCAGCAGTTCCGATATGTGGTCCACGATCACGCGGTTGATCTCCTCGGGCATCGTGCGATTGAAGGACCTAAGTCCGGCCTCGACGTGGGCCACCGGTATGCACAACTTGGCGGCGGCCAGCCCGCCCGCGAGGGTCGTGTTCGTGTCGCCGTAGACGACCACCGCGTCGGGTCGGTTCTCCAGGAAGAGTTCCTCGAGCATGCCCATCATCTCGCCGGTCTGGCGACCGTGCTTGCCCGAACCCACGGCAAGGTTGAAGTCGGGCTTCGGAATCTGGAGCTGCTCGAAGAAGACGTCGGACATGGCGTAGTCGTAGTGCTGTCCGGAGTGCACGAGTATCTCCTCGTGCGCTTCTCGCAAGGCCTTGCACACCGGGGCCGCCTTGATGAACTGGGGACGGGCGCCCACTACCGAGATGATCTTCATGCCTACGCGAGCGCGCCGTGTACGACGCGCACGACCTCCTCCTGCTGCTGACGGGTGATACCTGGGTAGCACGGAAGCGCGAACGTCCGCGCATCGCACGATTCAACAACGGGCAGCGAGCCCTTCGCATAGCCGAGGTGACGGAACGCCTCCTGCTCGTGGAGCGCCAGGGGATAGTACAGGGCCGTTCCGATGCCGGCGTCCTTCAGGGCCTGCATGACCTTCTCGGCGCGCTCCGAGCGAACGATGTAGAGATGGTAGACCGGATCGCCGTAGTCCCGCACCATCGGCAGCGCTAGGTCACCGAGCCCGACCAGGAGATCATCGTAGACAGCCGCCGCCTGCCGACGCTCGGAGTTCCACCGGTCCAGGTGGGGCAGTTTCACGAGCAGGATGGCCGCCTGGAGCGCGTCCAGGCGTGAGTTGACCCCGATGATGTCGTGATAATACTTGGTCGAGGTACCGTGGCTCGCGAGCTTGCGTGCCCTCGCCGCTAGCTCGTCATCGTCAGTCGTGATCGCGCCCCCGTCGCCGGCGCAGCCGAGGTTTTTCGAGGGGAAGAAGCTGAACGCCGCCGCCCTGCCGAGAGAACCCGCCGGCCTACCCCGGTAGGTAGCCCCGATCGCCTGGCACGCGTCTTCGATGACGATCAGCCCATGGCGTTCCGCGACCTCGGCCAGCGGATCCATGTCCACACATTGTCCGAAGATGTGAACAGGCATGATCGCCTTGGTCCGCCCGGTTACCTTCGCCTCGATCAGCGAGACGTCCATGTTGTACGTGCCCGGCTCGATGTCGACAAAGACCGGTGTAGCGCCGACGTGCGCGATGGCTTCCGCCGTAGCGATGAAGGTGAACGGCGTGGTGATGACCTCGTCGCCCTTGCCGATCCCCAGCGCGTGCAGGATCAGGAACAGCGCATCGGTGCCGTTGCCGCACGCCACCGCGTGCTTGGTGCCGCAGTACTCGGCAAGCCGGGCTTCGAACTCGCCGACCTTCGCGCCGCCGATGAACGCGGCCGAACTCATTACCTCGCCTATCGCGGCGTCGAGCTCGCCCTTGAGTTCCAGATACTGGCCCTTCAGGTCTAGCAGGGGGATCCCCATGCGCTGAACTCCCTTGTCGTCGAGTGCGTGTTGTCCTCGGGAGGCCCGCCCCGGGCCCCTCGGCATGGTGACAGGGTCGCGTCACCACCGCCACTGGCGTGAACGAAACGTTACTGGTTTTCCAGAAGCTCCTCTTCCGGCACCTCACGGATCGGCTTCGCGGGGACGCCCATGACTACCATCCTGGCGGGCACATCCCGAGTCACGACCGCCGCGGTCGCCACGAAGGAATCCTCGCCGATCTCAACACCCGGCAGGATGTGGGCACCGCCGCCCACACGGGCGCCTCGGCGGACGGTGCAGCCCTTCATCTCGGCGAGCCGCTTCTCCGTGCGCCCCATGTAGTTGTCGTTCGTAGTGACGACCATCGGGGCTATGAAGACGTCCTCCTCCAAGGTCACGTATGCGGTGATGTAGGCGCCCGTTTGGATCTTCGTGCGCGCCCCTATCGTTGTGTCGTTCTCGACCGTCACGTTGCGTCCGATGACGGCCTCGTCACCGATTGTCACGCGCTCCCGGACCCCGGCGCCGTCGCCGATGACGACACGCTCACCGATCTTGCTGCCCGCCATGAGTACGGTGTGGCTACCGATCTTGCAGCCCTTGCCTATCTCAAGCGGCTCGAGGATGCCCTTCTTGGCGGTGGAGCGCTTGCCGAGGGCGGGGCGCTTTCCCACCTCGGCGAAGTCCGCGATGCGAACACCCTCTCCGACCACAGTGCCCGGATGAATGACTACGTGATGGCCGAGCACGACGTTCTCCCCGATCACGGCGTCGACCTCGACCACGCAACCGACACCGTGCTGGAAGTTGTCTCCGAACGTTGGTGCTGCCAACGCTACACCTCCACGGTCGTGGTCACCGGGCTTCCGCCCAGCTCCATCGACTCGTCCACGGCCTCCAGTACACGCACCACGCGCAAGCCGTCTCTGCCGCTGGAACGCGGCGTATCACCGGCAGCGCAACAATCCAGGAAATGCTGCATCTCGATTCCGAGCGGCTCAGCCATCTTGATGAATGGCACGCGTATATCGCCGAACCGAAGCGTCAGGTCCTCGCCGTACGCCATGGCCTGCGCCGGCTCCACGCCCTTGTCGTAGATCCAGATCTTCTCCGTGGCCTGCATGTCGTCGAAGACGAGCATCTTCTTGCTCCCGACGATCGTGAGCTTCCGAGTCTTGTGCGGATCCAGCCAGGACACGTGGATGTTGGCCGTCTTGCCCGACGGGAAGTGCAGGTTGGCGAAAACCACGTCGTGGACTGAGCCACGCAGGTAGTCGGCGCCGGTCGCCGATACGTAGTCGGGGCATTCGCCAAGCAAGTACAGCACGATGGAGACATCGTGCGGCGCCAACGACCAGAACGCGTTCTCCTCCGCTCGCACTTTGCCGAGATTCAGCCGCTGCGCGTAGACGTAAAGGACCTCGCCCAGCTCACCCGAGGCTATGTAGTCGCGTATCCAGTTGATCGCCGAGTGGTAGACCATCAGGTGGCCGACCATGAGTGTGACGCCCTTGGCGTCCGCCAGACGCACGAGGTCCTCGGCTTCGGCCGAAGTCAGCGTCAGCGGCTTCTCGACGAAACAGTGCTTCCCGGCCTCAAGGACCGACCTGGCGATGCCATAGTGCGTATGAGCGGACGTCGCGACAACGACGGCGTCTAGATTGAAATCCGCGAGAAGCTCGTCGAGCTCGGTGGTGACGGCGACGTCAGGGTATTGCGACTTGAGTTTGGCCAGGTTGGCCTCAGATGCGTCACACGCCGCAACGAGTTCAGCGTCGGAGAGGCGATCGAGATTGCGCACGATGTTGGGTCCCCAGTACCCAAAGCCCACGACCCCTACGCGTATAGGCGTCTCCATGTTAGAGCCGCACCACCTTGTGACTGTCGAACCCTTCGAGTGCGTTGCGAGTAT
>JBBILP010000047.1:0-8508 GCA_037444885.1 Actinomycetota bacterium
CTGGTCCGTCCCCCCAAGTTCAACGTCGGCATCGACCACGTAGGAGTCATAAGCCACCATCACCGGGTAGAGGAACTCGTGCAAAGAGATGGACTGCTGCGAGGCGTACCTCTGCGCGAAGTCGTCGCGCTCCAGCATCCTGGCGACCGTGAACTGGCCCGTGAGTCTGAGCACAAGCTCCATGTCTACGGCTGCGAGCCAATCTGAGTTGCGGCGAAGCTCGGTCTTCTCTTCGTCGAGGATCTTGAACGCTTGGTCCGTGTAGGTCCGAGCGTTCGCCATTATTTCTTCGCGCGAGAGCGCCGGCCTTGTCGCACTTCGGCCGGAAGGATCCCCGATCAGCGCGGTGAAATCGCCGATGATGAGTACGACCTTGTGTCCCAGGTCCTGGAACTGCCTGAGCTTTCTCAAGGGCACGGCGTGCCCCAGGTGCAGGTCGGGGGCGGTAGGGTCGACGCCGAGCTTGGCCACCAGCTGTCGTCCCGATTCCAACTTCGTCCGCAGATCGGCGAGGGGGACGACGTGCTCCGCTCCGCTCTGAATAACGCGTAGTTGTTCGTCCGAAGATGTCACTTCCCGCGCCAGCCTCCCGTAGTCCTGACCACCGGCGAAGGCGCCTCCGCCGAACCCCGATCCTAGTTCTGGGAGCGGCCGGGGCGCCGATAGCACTAACGTTCACCGTGGCCCGCACGGCATTTGCACGTCATACTAGCACGAGACCTCTGCCGCAAGGCGGCTCCGGCCGCCAAGCACGCGCACGTCAAGAACCCTCCGGAGCTGGGCGAATACAAGGATGACACGCGACCGACATACAGGCGGCGGATCGGGCGACATTAACCCGAAGCCGCGCCCGAGACCTAGAAGACAGGCATCGACGGATTCCCGACGGTCGAACTCGGGTGCACGCGACGGACGGCGCGCGGTCTCGGTTTCCTCCACGCGAAGGACCCCGCCTCGCACGTCGTCATCTCGAACGTCGACTAGACGACCATCTGCCGGATCCTCCCGCCGGCAGGCCGAACGAGGTGAACGCACTGCGGGGCTCCTGAAGAAGCTCGCGCTCGCCTTCCTCATCGCCCTCGTCGTTCTGCTCGTCGCGGCCGGCGTGGCGTGGGCCGTCCTCGTCCGTTCTCTTCCCGACCCGGGTGCGCAGGTCAAGGGACGCGACCAGACCTCGGTCGTGCTCGACCGGAACGGCAAGGAAGTGGCCAAGCTGTTCGCCGAGCAGAACAGGACGGACGTTCCGCTGAACAAGACGCCGGTCGTACTTCGGCACGCCGTGATCGCGACCGAAGACAAGCGGTTCTACGAGCATCAAGGTGTCGACCCACTTGCGATCCTCCGAGCGTTGATCGTCGACATTCGGACGGGAACACGAGCTCAGGGCGGGTCGACCATAACTCAGCAATACGTCAAGAACGCCTTCATCACCCCCGAGCGCACGGTCAAGCGCAAGGTGATGGAGGCCGCGCTCGCCTACCGCATCGACAAGAACATGACCAAGGACCAGGTCCTCGAGGCCTACCTCAACACGATCTACTTCGGACACGGGGCGTACGGCATAGAGGCCGCCTCGCACACCTACTTCGGAAAGTCGGTGGCCAAACTCGACTTGGCCGAGTCCGCGATGCTGGCCGGCGTGATCAAGTCGCCGGGCAGGTACTCTCCCTATCTTGAGCCCGAGGCGGCCAAGACACGCCGTTCGACCGTGCTCGCGCAGATGGAGAAGGAGGGCTTCATCACTTCGGCGCAGCGCTCAGCGGCCGATGCGAAACCGATCAAGTTGGCGGGTCTCAAGAGCGGCAAGATCCAGGCGCCGTATTTCGTCGAGTATGTGAAGTCGCTCCTGGCCGATAACGTCGGAGCCGAGGCGCTGTATCGCGACGGCCTTCGCGTGTACACGACCCTCGATCTCGATATGCAGAAGGCCGCGGAGAAGGCGATCGCCTCGCACCTCGACCGCAAGGACGACCCGTCCGCGGCGCTTGTCGCCATAGATCCAGCGACCGGCGAGATCAGAGCGATGGTCGGCGGCAGGGACTTCAAGACCCAGCAGTTCAACGTGGCGGTCCAAGGAAGGCGGCAGCCGGGTTCGGCCTTCAAGCCCTTCGTGCTGGCTACCGCGCTCAAGGAGGGGGTTTTCCCCGAACAGGTGTACGAGTGCGGCCCCGTGCAGTTGACCGTGCCAGGCAGCAAGCCATGGAAGGTCACGGGCGCGGGGGGCGGCCGCAAGGGACCGATGCGACTCAGGGAGGCGACCGAGAAGTCGGTCAACTCGGTGTACGCGCAACTCATCCTCGATGTGGGTCCCGAGAACGTCGTCGAGGTGGCACACGACCTGGGTATCACCAACGATATCACCCCAGTCCCGGCGATAGCGCTCGGCGGGCACGAACAGGGCCTTTCTCCGCTCGAGATGGCCTCGGCGTATGCGACCCTCGCCAACGAGGGGAAGCATGTCGTCCCCCGTGCGGTCCTCGAGGTCAAGGACTCGAAGGGCAAGTCGCTGGCGACATACAAGCCGCAGACGACCAGCGCGCTCAAGCCCGCGGTCGCCTACCTGGCGACAAACATACTCAGAGGCGTGATCACCAAGGGCACCGGCAGGGCGGCGAGCATCGGTCGCCCCGCCGCCGGAAAGACCGGTACCACCCAGGAGTACCGCGATGCGTGGTTCGCCGGCTACACGCCGCAGTTAGCGGCGGCGGTCTGGGTCGGCTACCCCGGCGCTCAGCGCGAGATGAAGAGCGTGCACGGTCGCCGCGTGACCGGCGGTTCCTTCCCTGCCGAGATCTGGGGCACGTTCATGAAGGCAGCCCTGAAGGGCGAGAAGTCGACGGACTTCAAGAAGCCTCAGGGCATCGTGTCCAAGACGGCTTGCGCGGACACCGGTCTGCTCGCTACCGAATTCTGCCCCAAGCGGCTATCGGCGCTGTTCATCGAGGGTGCGCTGCCCGAGAAGTGCGACGTCCATACCACACCTACCGAAATCAAGGTCCCCAATCTCATCGGCAAGACCAAGGAAGCCGCGCTGGCCCTGCTCAAGAAGCTGTTCCTGCAGGTCAAGGTTGTCGAGCGCGACGTGGCTGGAGTAGCTGCCGGGATAGTCGCGGACCAAGACCCGAAGGCCGGCAGCATCGGAACGACACAGACCGTGGTCACCATCACTGTGTCGACTGGTGGGACCCAGGCGAAGCCGCCGGTAGCCAAGTTCACGTTCTCACCGACGGAACCGAGAGTGGGCCAGAACGTCGTCTTTGACGCCAGCACCTCCACGGACGACGGCAAGATCGTGCGCTACGTGTGGGAGTTCGGCGATGGCGGCAAGAACGAGACGTCCGGAAAGACGGCGACGCACAAGTACGCCGCACCGGGCACTTACTCAGTGACGCTGTGGGTCACGGACGACAGTGGCGAGGTCTCCTCGACGACCGCGAGCATCACAGTGCGCTAGCACCGGACTGCCCCGGCCTAGCGCACCGGGCGGAAGAAGTGCCCCTTGGTGTGGTTCCCCCACGGTGGGATGCCGGGGCGCCGCGCTCCGCCGACGCGCGCATCGATCGCGTCTCGATACCACGAGACTACCGCCTCAGCCGCCTTCGCGTTCTCGTCAAGCAAGTCGACCCGAACCGCCGCGACGCCCGTACCCAGCACTTCATCGAGGACTTCCCCCAGCGCGAGCGGCACCGAGTTGTAGACGTGAGCCCGGCCCATGGAATCCGAGGTGACCGGGAAGCGGTAGCCCTTCTTGTCCTCCAGGTACCACGCATCCCCTCGGTGTCCACAGGCCGCGCACTGCCGGTCGCACTCGACAGCAGCCTGGATCGCGCAGATCTCGGCGACCATCACTTCGATGCGACCGTGCACTACCGCGCCGATCGGAAAGGAGGCGTGCGCGCAGACATTCGCCAGCTGCCGCTCCGATAGCTCCGGCGACGCCCATACCATCCCGGCGCCCATCTCGGCGATTGCCGCGACCGCCCACGGGTTCGTCGAGTTCAGCGGCCAATCCGCGTCCGCAGGCACGCTCCTCGCGGCGAGTTCTCGCACGAGACCGAGGTTCGCGGTCGTGGCCCGTCCAGCGTCGGCCGCCGCTTCGAGAAATCGCTGCACTTCGGCCTCGTGGACGACGCGCGGCAGCATCGGCTCCGCACCAGAGGGCAGGCTGCCCTGCCCCGCGAACGACAAGTCGAGCAGCACCCTGTCCGCTCCGCCTTCGGCGCAGGCTGCGATCTGCCGAGGGTATCGGGCTACCGCGACAAGTTCGACACGTTCCACTGGGCGAGTCGCTCTTTCCGACAGTGGCGGCTCGACCAGCGGACTCACCCGCACGCGCCGCGACCAAGGCTCAAGAAGGCTTTCGTACAGCTTCCTCACCGCATCGCGTCGGACCGCGTGCAACTCCGAATACCCCACGCCGACGTCGGGATCCAGCTCGATCTCCCAAGAGGCAGCCCGAAGGGAGGTTCCTCCGAGTCGCCCCACGTGCTCCATGATCTCACCGGCCGTGATGGCCTTGGTCCTAGCTCTTTCGATGAGCGCGCCGGATGCGCGCCCCTCTCTCCCGGTGGCCGTTACGGAGACGAGCAAGGGCTCGCCGACCCTTGCGGTCACGCTGATGCTCGCGGGCAAGGGCGCGACATCGTCAGGCAGCCCGGAGTACGAGCGCCTGGCTGCGTCCGCGAGGGCAGCGTTCTCTACTCGGAACACTCTATCGCCGGCCTTCGCGTCACCGCTCATCCGCATGCTCACAACGGACCCCGCAGGCGCGTGCGTGACCTCTGACACGCCGACGCGCAGTCCGTCGACGACCTGGCTTGAGCGACCCCGCGAGGTCCAGACTTCAACGGTATCCGAAGCGTCCAGCGCGCGATCCAACCGAACGCTGGCGGCCTTGCCGCTGATCGACTCGATTCGGCCGACCAGTACGCCGCGATCGTTCGGTCGGGAGTAGCTCATCGCCGAGCGATCCCGCTCGCCGGACAGATAGGCGCTCGTGAAGCCTCGGCTGAATGCCTCCTCGAGCACCGACTGCTCACCCTCGGTGACTCTGAACGACTCCGGATCGGCGGCCAGGCGGTCCAGTGCCGCGCGATACACGCGCGTGACCGCCGCGACGTACTCGGGACTCTTCGCCCGCCCCTCGATCTTGAGCGCGCTCACGCCGGTCTCGACCAACTGCGGCAGGTGTCCGATTCCCGCTAGGTCCTTGGGGCTCAGCAGGTGGCGGCCGGGCGTCCGCTGCGACGCCTCTCGGCGGTACAACTCGTAGGCAGCGCGACAGGGCTGCGCGCAGAGTCCTCGGTTCGCGGACCTCCCGCTCACGACCGAGGACATGAGGCACTGCCCCGAGTAGCTGTAGCACAGCGAGCCGTGAACGAAGGACTCCATCTCGACGCTCGACACGCTCACGAGCGCGGCGATCTCCTGGAGCGACAGCTCGCGGGCGAGCGTGACTCGCGAGGCGCCGATGTCCGCCAGAGCCGCGACAGTGGAGGCGTTGTGCGCGTTCACCTGGGTCGACGCGTGAAGCCGCACGCTCGGGAGCAACTGCGCGACCACCCTCATGAGGCCGATGTCCTGAACGATCACCGCGTCTATCCCGACAGTCCAGGCCTCGTCTATCATTCGCACAGCCGCTTCCATCTCGTCCGGGAGAACGAGAACGTTGGCCGTGAGGTACGCCTTCGCTCCCCGGAGGTGCGCGAAGCGCGTTGCATCGGCAAGGCTGGCAAGATCGAAGTTCTCGACCCCGCGCCTGGCATTCAGGGTTCCCAGCCCAAGGTAGATGGCGTCCGCGCCGTTTGCGATCGCAGCCCGCGCGGCAACCGGACCACCGGCGGGGGCCAGCAGCTCAGGGATGGGATGTTCGGACGGCAGTGAAGGCACAGCTCGAACCCTGGCGTGTTGACGGGAAGGATACGTAGTCGCCCCGGCACTTGGCACGAAGCTCGCGCCGAAGCGACAATGAAAGCCTGGAATCGGAGGGAGCGCATGTCAAGGCGACGCATTCGGGCACGACGCAGGCGCGACGGGCGTTCTCTCGTCGTGCTCGCGTACCTGGGCGTGATCGTGCTCGTGACCGCGCTGCTGTTCTCGGCTGCGGGCGTAGCGACCGCGTACGGCGTGGCTCAGTCTTGGCTCAAGGAGCTTCCGGACATCGAGGCCCCTAATGCGTTCCGAGTGGCTCAGCCGACAAAGATCTACTCGGCGGACGGAAAGCTGCTAGCACGCCTGTACCTGGAGAACCGAGCGGTAGTGCCGAGATCGAAGATGGCCACCACACTGGTGGAAGCGGTCATCGCCGTCGAGGACGAGAGGTTCTACCAGCACACAGGCATCGATTTAGAGGGCATCGCGCGAGCGGCCGTGACCGGCCTCCTGACGAAGACCACGCGACAGGGGGCATCCACGATCACTCAGCAGTACATCAGGAACACCATCCTCTCGGAGGAACTGAACGAACAGAGCGAGCTCGAACGATTCCGCCGCAAGTTCCGAGAGGCCTACCTCGCGCGCGAACTCGAGAAGAGGCGCACAAAGGACGAGATACTCGAGCTGTACCTGAACACCGTGTACTTCGGCGAAGGCGCCTATGGTGTCGAGGCGGCTGCGCAGACCTACTTCTCCAAGCGTGCCTCGCAGCTTACCTTGGCCGAGGCGTCGCTTCTCGCAGGACTCCCAAAAGCGCCCAGCGTTCTCACGCCGTACGACAACCCCGAGGGAGCCGTGGCCCGTCGGCGCGCCGTGCTCTCGCGCATGGTCGCTAACGGATACATCACCCGGAAGGAAGCAGACGAAGCGGCCAACGCCAAGCTAGCTCTCAAGCGCGCCGCTGAACCGACTCACGGCATCTACCAGGCTCATTACTTCGTCGCACACGTGAAGAAGCTGCTGCAGCAGCAGTACAGCCAGGCCGTTGTGTTCCAGGGCGGGCTCAGCGTCTACACGACGATAGACACCAAGGAACAGCGTTACGCGGAGCGGGCCGTCAAGTCGTCGCTCGGACGATCTGGCGACCCGGACGGCGCGCTCGTCTCTATCGATCCGCGCAGCGGCCACATCAAAGCGATGGTCGGCGGCGAGGACTACGGCCGCAACAAGTTCAACCTGGCAACGCAAGGCAGGCGTCAGCCCGGGTCAGCGTTCAAGACGTTCGTACTCGTGACGGCGTTGGAGGACGGCATGCCTCCTCATCGCTACGTTGACTCGTCCTCGCCCGCGCGTATCCCCACCAAGCCGAAGCCCTGGGTCGTCTCCAATAGCGAGGGCAGCGGCCGCGGCTACATCACGATGGAGTCGGCGACACGCTCGTCGGTCAACACCGTGTTCGCCCGGCTGGTCTGGGAACTCGGCGCCAAGGAGGTCGCCAAGACCGCGAAGCGGATGGGCATCACCTCGCGCCTTCCCGCATACCCCTCGATCGCACTGGGAAGCCAGAACGTGACGCCTCTGGAGATGGCCTCGGCGTACGGCACGCTCGCCGCCAGAGGGGTCCACTATCCGCCGGTCGCTATCACGCGGGTGGTAGACATCGACGGCAAGGAGATATTCAAGGCCGAGCCGAAGGGACGTCGCGCTCTCTCGCCGCAGATCGCGTACGCCGCAACGCGGATTCTCCAGGGCGTGATCACGGGCGGCACGGCCCGAAGAGCGCAGATCGGGAGGCCCGCCGCGGGCAAGACCGGTACCAGCCAGAACCACCGCGACGCGTGGTTCGTGGGTTACACGCCGGACAGAGTCTGCGCCGTTTGGGTGGGCTACTACAAGACCGAGCGCTCGATGCGCAGCGTCCACGGGGTGAGAGGATTCGGCGGAACGCTGGCCGCGCCGATATGGGCCAAGTACATGAGAGCCGCCCTGAAGGGAAGGCCTGCTCTGAGCTTCAAGAGGCAGGCCAATCCGAAGTACACCTGGAAACCGCGATGGTCAAGGCAGGAAACGCCTACACCCGAGCCGGATGCGCCCAAGCCGAAACCGAAACCGAAGCCCACACCGGCACCTACGTCGACACCCCCGCCAACGCCGCCACCGACTCCCGATCCGACCGGCACTCCGAAACCGTAGCGCCCGCGCTGCTGGATAGCTCGCGCTAGGAGCGCTTGACTCGAATCATGCCAGAGACGCAGATCGTCTCCACAGCGCCCGCTCTCTCGATCTCGTCCAGAACGAGGTTCATGCCCAGTGCGTCGGATGATACGTGGCCGGCGATCACGAGGTTCATTCGTAGCTCCTCGGCTCGTTTCTTGTGCTCCTCAGAGAAGTGCATGCCGACCAGCGTATCCACACCTGCGTGGGAAAGGCGATCGAGGGCGTCGGTCGGCCCTTCCGTCCCTCCGGTCATGTCCACGACCGTCTTGCCGGGACGAGCGGAGCCTCGTCCTTGAATCAAGGACGGACCGAAGCCCTTCCTGGCCGCGTCCGCATACTCTGGGATCGACGTGAGTGCGCGGACCAGGTCGTCCGTCGTGCTGGGGGCCGCATCATCCACGAAGGCTTGAACGAATG
>JBBILP010000048.1:0-8413 GCA_037444885.1 Actinomycetota bacterium
GACGGGACGATACTCAAAACCGTTCACGTGCTGGCCGGCAGGGACGTACCGATACTCGGCGTCAATCTGGGTCGCCTCGGCTTTCTGGCCGGTGCCGGCGCGACTTCTCTGAGGGAGGCGGTGGCAGCGGCGCTTGCGGGTGAGACGAGTGTCGAGCGTCGCGCGACGCTGCATGTCGAGGTCTCGATCGGCGGCCGAGAAGTGGGCCGCTATCGAGCGCTCAACGAGGTGTTTGTGGGTCGGGGGATAGGAGGGAAGGCCGTGGATGTCGGTCTTTCCGTCAATGGGTGCTCCGTGGGCGGTTTCGTCTGCGACGGCATCCTCGTCGCGACGCCGACCGGTTCGACCGCATATGCGCTATCGGCAGGCGGACCGATCATCGCGCCCGACGTCCGCGGGCAACTCGTCGTTCCGGTCGCGCCGCACACGCTCGCGTCGAGGCCGATCGTGGTCGGTCCGAGCGACGTGGTGGAGCTGTCCTTGCGCGATCCCGCACGCGCGGAGGCCTGCATAAGCGTTGACGGCGACGCCATTCCATGTCGGCAGAGGCTGGAACGTGTCTGCGTCAGCCGTGGAGAGCACGACGTGCGCCTTATGAAGCTCAACGGTCGGGACTTCTACGAAGTGCTGCGTTCCGAGTTCCTCGGGGGCTGAGAGTGCTCGAGGAACTTCACGTCCGCGACCTTGCCCTGATCGAAGAAGCCTGGCTCGAACTGGAGCCCGGCATGACCGTGCTCACGGGAGAGACCGGCGCGGGTAAGACGGTTCTAGTGGGCGCGTTGCAGCTGCTGCTTGGAGAGCGTGCTGACTCTTCGATGGTACGCGCCGGAGCCAAGGAGGCGACGGTCGAAGGTCGGTTCTCCGTGATGGGCGATGAACTCGTCGCTTCTCGGCGTCTTACCTCTGAAGGTCGGTCTCGCTGCAAGCTGGGCGGTGAGATGAGCACCGTAGGCGCGCTCGAAGCAGCTCTCGGGCCGATGGTGGATCTCCACGGCCAACACGAGCACCAGGCGCTGCTATCTCCGAGCAGGCACGTGGGCTATCTCGATCGCTTCATCGGGGAAGCTGCGGCAACGGCACTCCTCGACTACGGCGCCGCGCGGGACCGACACAGGGAGGCCTTGGCCGACCGAGATGCGCTAACGGCGACGCTTGCGAATAGGGAAGGGCGCGTCGATACGCTCCGGTTCCAGCTGTCCGAGTTGGAGGCCGCGAATCCCCGCAGCGGAGAGGACCAGGAACTCGAGGATCGCCTGCCGTCGCTGCGCCACGCGCAGAAGCTGGCGGAGGCCGCGTCCGAGGCCCACGCCGCCACGGCGGAAGAGGGGGCAGCCGTGGATCAGCTGAGCCTGGCTCTGCAGGCGCTCGGCAGGGTGAGGGGCCTTGACGGTGCGCTGGACAAGCTGACCGAGGAACTCGAGTCGCTGTCCGTGGAGCTCGACGATGTCGCCCGTCGCGTGCGAGCGTACGGGGAAGCGATCGATCACGATCCACGGTCACTTGAGGCCGCGGAGGCGCGGTCGGCGGCCCTGTCCATGATCAAGAAGAAGTACGGGCCGACTCTTGATGACGCACTTCGGCGAGCAGAGGAGATGCGGACGGAACTCGACGGCCTCGAGTCGGGTGAAGGCGGGCTGGCGGCGGTTTCGGAACGCGTGAGAGCGGCGGCCGATGAACTGCGGCGTGCCGCGTCGGAGCTATCGTCCCTGCGCGAAGCGGCCGGGGAGGAATTCGCGGGACGGGTCAGGACGGCACTCGCCGATCTTGCGCTGCCGAGGGCCGCGTTCGAGGTCGGCATCGAGCAACTTCCCTTCGAGTCGTGGACAGCGGACGGCGCCGAGCGGGTGGAGTTCCTCTTCGCCTCGGAGCTTGGGGAGAAGGCGCGCCAGCTCTCTCGAATCGCCTCGGGGGGCGAGGTGTCGAGGGTGATGCTGGCGCTGAAGAGCGTGCTCGGCGGGGCGGACGCCGTGCCCGTGTTGGTGTTCGATGAGGTTGACGCCGGTATCGGCGGAGCGACCGCCGTCGCGGTGGGTAGGAGACTCGCGCAGCTCGCGGATGCTCACCAGGTGCTCGTGGTGACCCATCTGGCGCAGGTCGCAGCCTTCGCCGACCACCACATCGTGGTCAGCAGGGAAGAAAGGGATGGGCGCCCCGTTACCGTCGTGCGGGCGGTCGACGGAGATGATCGTGTCGCCGAGATAGCGCGCATGCTCTCCGGTGGGGACACCGAAGCCAGCCTCGCTCACGCGAAGGAGCTGGTACGAAGCGCGTCGGAGGGCTGAGGTTTGCGCCATCGAGGGATCGCGCGGCTCGACCGAAAGACGAAGAACCTCGTGAAGAGGCTAGGGCCTGCGGATGTCGCGATAGTCGATCACGCCGACATGGACAGAGTGAGCGCGGAATCGCTCGTCGGCACAGGTGTGGAAGTCGTCGTCAACGCCTCTCCCTCGATCACCGGCGCTTATCCGAACCTAGGCCCTCTGATTCTGCTGCGCGGTGGTGTGCATGTGCTGGACTCGGTGGGGCCGGGCATCTTCGAGGCCGTGCGCGAGGGCGAGGAGATAGAGATCGACGGCGCCGACCTGATGGTGCGAGGCCAGATCGTGGCTTCCGGGACGCGTCTCACGCTGGCGAAGGTCGACCAAGCCATGGAGGACGCCAAGGTCGGAATGGGGGAGCAGCTCGATCAGTTCGCGCGCAACACGCTTGAGTTCCTGGAGAAGGAGCGAGCCATCCTATCGGACGGCACCGACGTGCCGCGCGTCGGCGTGGACATGCGCGGGCGCCACGTTCTGGTGGTAGTGCGGGGATACGACTACCGTGAGGATCTCGGCACGCTAAGGCCGTACATATCCGAGGTAAGACCTGTACTGCTCGCCGTTGATGGCGGAGCGGATGCACTTCTCGAGGTGGGATTGAAGCCGAGTGTCATCGTGGGCGACATGGATTCGGTCAGCGACGACGCTCTGCTTTGCGGCGCCGAACTTGTCCTGCACGCTTATCCGGACGGCCGCTGTCCGGCTGCCGATCGCCTGGCGGCTCTCGGCCTATCGGCGCACATATGGCCGATCTCGGCGACCAGTGAGGACCTGGCGCTGCTGCTGGCGTACGAATCCGGGGCCGACCTGATCGTCGGCGTAGGCATGCACGGCAATCTCGTCGAATACCTGGACAAGGGACGCAAGGGCATGGCGTCTAGCTTCCTCGTTCGGCTCAAGGTAGGGCCGAAGCTCGTCGACGCCAAGGGCGTGAACAAGCTGTATCGTCGCGCGCCGGGTCCGACGCACCTGCTTCTGCTCGTAGGGGCGGCTCTGACTGTGATGCTGGTGACCGTCCTGATATCCTCGAACGCGCGCACGATGCTCGAGTTGGTGTTGCTGCGCATACGGGCCTGGATAGGGCTGTGATCTCAGGCGACTGCGTGTCGCGGGAGGACTTACATGTACAACCTCCGATACCATGTGGCGTCACTCGTGGCGGTATTCCTCGCGCTCTCAGTCGGACTGCTGCTCGGGACGCTCGTGGTAGAGCGCGGCGCGATCACGCGACAGAGGAACTCGCTGGTCGACAGTCTGCGCAAGGACTTCAGAACGCTCACGACCCAGAACGAACAGCTCAACGCGCGGACACAGACAGCCGAGGCGTTCTCCGCCGAGGTCGTACCACTTCTCGTGGCCGGTTCGCTGGACGGCAAGACGATCGGCGTGATCGACGGAGCCGAACGCAGTGACGGTCTCGCCGCCGTCCAGAGCGTGGTCCGAGCGGCTGGCGGCCGGGTGATCGTGCTTCGATTCCAACGGCCCGGCCTAGGTCTTGGCGATGCGGAGGTATCGCGGGTGGCGAGCGAAGCGGCTTCCCCGAGCGGCGAGACCGGCACGATCGGCGAACGGGTGGCGCGTGTGCTGGCGGCCGAGTGGACCTCCGTCGGGGAGCGGCCAGTCACGGACGCGCTTGTCGGCGCCAACGTGCTGGCCGTCGAAGGACTAGGGTCGCGCGATGCCATCGACGCACTCGTCATCATGGCCGGAGAAGGGGAGAGCGCGGACTCGGAAGCGCTTGCCGTGGGGACCGCCATGGAGGGATTGCACAAGGTCGCCATCGGCGCGCAGTCCACCAAGCGGGCGACGGGAGTCGCAGCCTCCGCTTTCGCCGCGGGTCTCTCGGCCGTGGATCACGTGGACACGAGCATGGGCGCTGTCTCCATCGTGTGGATACTGTCCGGCCGAGCTGAGGGGTATTTCGGCCTCGGCGAGAAGGCGGAATCGGCCTACCCGAGACTAGCGGCCACCAGCGAGCCGTAGCCCACGGTGGCCTCAAGGGGCCGTTCAGCAGCCTAGCGCGGCAGCTCGGTGGGACCAGGCTCCCTGGCCAGCACCCAGGCCGTGCGGACCACGTCCATGAGCTGCCTAGCGCGGTGGTAGAACCCCGCGGGCGTCTTGCCCGTGGCCGCGTGCGACATGTGCACGGGCACCTCGACGATCCTCGCTCCCGCGCGCGCGGCTCTCACGGTGAGGGCGACCTCGACTCCGAAGCCAGGCGCGAAAGGCGTGATGCGGCGCAGCAACTCGGCGCGCACCGCCCTTTGGCCGGACAGCGGAGCTGTGGCATCCACTCCGCCGAGTCTGCGAATAGCGCGTCGAGCGAGGCCCTTCACCAGACCGAAGCCTCCGCTGCCGGGTGGTTTGGGAAGGTCGCCGATCGTCATGTCCGCTTCGCCCGCGAGAACGGGTCCTAGCAGCTCGGTGGCGGCCGCGGCGGTCTCGCCGAGGTCGGCGTCGAGCAGCAGGACGATCTCGGCACCGGACAGGGCGGCATCAAGACCCGCGTTCATCGCGCCGCCCTTGCCACTCGGAATCCGTCCGACCACCACCTCGGCGCCGGCGGCCTTCGCGACGTCGGCGGTACCGTCCGTCGAGCCGTCGTCGACGACGATCACCCTCACGACGTCCGCGATTCCGAGCACGGAACGGACGGTCGCCCCCACGCGCTCGGCCTCGTCCCGTGCGGGCACCAGCGCGACGATCGCAGGCACGCTACTCACCTGCCTCGGCGTGTCGCCTGCCGAACGCGCGCCCGACGAGGTCGCGAGCGATGCGAACCTCTCGGACGCCGAGGACCGCCGATGCGCCGAACGCCGTCGCGAGTCCGAAGATGCCGGCGACCGCGACCTGCAGCACCGCGCCGGCCGGCGCTTCCGCTACGGAGGCCAGCAGACGAGCGATGCCGGCCGCTACAGCGCCACCCGCGGTCGAGGCGATGGCGATGCGCACGACCGCGTAGGCGATCCCACGCCCATCATGCAGCCCGACCCGTTTGCGTAGCAGGGCGAGGAGTACCACGAGGTGCACGGAGAAGAAGACGGCGTCGGCGATGGGAATCCCCCGCAGGCCGAGCGCGGGTATCGCGCCCATTCCCGACGTGAGCGTCGCGTACAGGAACACCTGCAGCACTGTCAATCCGAGGTTGGTGATCATCGGCGTGCGCGTGTCCTGCATCGCGTAGAACGCTCGCAGTGTGAACATGAACGATGCGTAGAAGAAGAGCCCGACCGCCCACCAGACGAGGATCGACGCAACGCGCGGCACGTCGTCGGCGGTGAAACTCCCCGCGCGGTACAAGCTCGTCACCTCGCGAGAGAGCGCCACGAGCAAGGCCGCCATCGGCAGGATGAGCATCGCCGTCGCGCGCAGGCCCTTCGAGAAGATCTCCCTGTAGGCAGCCCACTGTCTGCTGTCCGCCTTGTCCGAGAGCTCCGGGAAGATCGCCGTCGCCAGCGCGACGGCGAGAACGCCGTACGGCAGCTGGTAGAACATCCATGCGTAGAGCAGCGCTGCCGGACCGTCCGTCGAGACCTGGAAAGCGTAGGCGTTCCTGAACGAGACGCTTACCAGGTTGGTCGCGACGTAGATTACGATCGGCACCGCCTTCCGCAACATCTTGCGAACCGCCGGGTGGCGCAGGTCTATGACGAACGAGTAACGGGCGCCGACGCGAATCAGGCTCGGTACCAGGAACAAGGTCATGACGACCACTCCGAGTGTGGTCCCGATCGCGAGCCCGGCTTTCGCGAGCGCCGGATCGCTCTCGCGGAAGGGGACGTAGAATCCCAGCAGCGTCACGATCACCACGAGGTTGTTGAATATGGGCGCCATCGCGGGGGCGAGGAAGCGGCGGTAAGAGTTCAAGGCGCCGCTCATCACGCCGCCGACGCCGTAGAAGACGATCTGAACGGCGAAGAACCTGAAGAAGTAGGTGGCCATCTCGGCCTGCTCGGCCGAGATGCGGAACGTCTGCGTGCGCACGAGCGGCTCCGGCCAGATCGTCGCGACGAGCGCGACAGCTCCGAGCACGAGGGCTACGAGATTCGTCGCGGAGCTCGCGAACCGCCAAGCCCCCGCGTCGCCCTCTTCTTGCCGACGCTCGATGAACAGCGGGATGAACACCGCCGACAGCACGCCGCCAGCCAGCAGTTCGAACACCATGTTCGGGATGTTGTTGGCCACGCTGTACGACGCGGCGAGGGCGGTCACGCCGAGCGCGTACGCCGTTGCCCACGTACGCACGAATCCCGTGATCCGCGAGACCGCGGTCGAGACGGACATAGACGCCGTCGAGCGTGCGATCGAAGGAACGGCTATCGTGTCTCCAGTGCGGTCGGCGGGTACCGCGACCCGCGGTTCAAGGTCGTTCACATTCTAGCCGAGCGAGTCGTCATTCCGCTTGGGCAGGCCTTGGCTGGTATACTTCCGAGCGGGCAGCCCTTGCCCGGGATCCGCTCGGTCCCGTCCGCACTATGTCCCCACGTAGGGTAGTCGAGGCAGAGGTGTGCCTAGTTGCGGCGATCGATCAGGGACATGCCGAGTTGGATCTCTGGACGGACCGTCAAGGTCGCGTCTATCGCCGCCGCGGTTCTCGTGACCCTCGCGATGGGAACCGTCCCGGGTGAGGCCGTGCAAGAGCGGCGCGCACCCGTGGTGGTCGTGATTCTCGCACCCGCTCTTTCATTCGAGCGCGTCACGACCGACCCGTCCCTGCGGCGACTCGCCGACGAGGGAGCCGTCGGCGGGATGCTCGTGCCCCAGACGTCACTCGGCCCCGCCGGTCTCGATGCCGTAAGGACGGCGCGTGCGCTTTCCGCCGGGTCGTGGGGCGTCGGAGCGCCAAGGCTGCTCGGTGAGGCCGTGTCGGAAGCCGGCGGCACGACCGTGCTTCTCTGGGATTCCGAGGCCGCCCGAGCGCTCGCCGGGGACGCCGAAGGCCGGGTCTCCATCCAGTATTCGCCTCCGCCGGGTGCCCGAGACGAGCCCGAGGTGCTTCGCTCCGCGTTCGCCTCGATAGCGGACCGCGTCGGCGATACGGGGCGACCGCTTTTCGTCGTGGTGGACGCCGGCTTCGATCTCGAAGTCGACCGGCGTGGCGACGGGGGACTATCGGTGAGCCTTCCGCAGTTGGCGTCCGCGGGTGTCGCCGCGACCGCGGCGCGAGCCGCGCTGCCCGACGCGACGCTTATGGTGGTGTCCAACGCCTTCCCCTCACGAGACGTCGTCGGACCTCAGCCGCTCATCATCGTCGGCGACAAGTGGAAGGGCGAGATCGGCGGGACTCCGAGACGTCCCGGCCTTGTCACGCTGCCCGACGTGTTCGGCGGAATCGCCGGGGCACTCGAGATCGAGTCGCTGTCGGCGGGCGGATCCATGCGCGCCGACGGTGCGATCACCACGTCCGCCGCGCGCATCGAGCGGCTAGGCTCCATGTCAAAGCGCCTTGAGGCGGGCTTCCTGGCTCGTCCGTGGGTGCTGGCCGCCGAGGGCGTCGGGGCGCTGCTTGCGATCGTGCTCGGCGCGTCGCTCGTGCTGCTACGGGCACGGACGGGTCGACTCGGACTGGCCGAGAACTTGGCCAGCGGAGCACTGCTGTTCTCGCTGGTGATGCCTGCGTCCAACTTGCTCGCGGCAGCTCTCCTGCCCGCCGAGGACGGGGCCGGCGTGCTCGTCGGCGTAGCAGTCGTGACCGCCGTCTTGTCACTGTGCGCGCTGGGCGTATGGCGCCTGTCCGGCGCCGAGACCGCGCTCCTGGGAATGCTGGTGGTGGTGACGGCTGCCATCGCCTTCGATCAGTTCGCCGGCGCGAGACTGTCGCTCTTCGCTACCTTCGGCTATTCGGTGCTGGACGGAGTTCGCTACTACGGCCTGGGCAACGAGGGGGCCGCTGTGCTCGTCTCCGCGTCACTACTCGGTGCCGGCATCGCTTGCGATCGATTCAGACTGCGTAGCGAGGCGACCGTGGTCGCACTCGCCGGAGTGCTCGCTGTGGGCGTTTCGGTCGCACCTGGACTTGGCGCCAACTTCGGGGTCGCGCTCTGGGGAGTCGCCGCCTTCGGGCTGTCGTGGGTCTGGCTGACGGGTGGCAGGCT
>JBBILP010000049.1:0-8159 GCA_037444885.1 Actinomycetota bacterium
CGCCCACTAGACGAGCGGAGGCACGCCTGCCGCGCCGCGCCTGGTGGTTAGCTCTTGCCGTAGTCGGTGTAGCGGTAGTACGCCGCGCACGATCCCTCTGAGGAGACCATGCACGGACCTATCGGGTGCTCCGGCGTGCACGCCTTGGCGAAGAGGCGGCACTCGAACGGCGCGACGACGCCTCGAAGCACATCACCGCACTGGCAACCCGGGACTTCCTTCGGCTCGGGCGGGGTGACGGGCACTCGCTTCGTGGCGTCCCACCGCGCGTACTTCTCTCGAATCGCGAGACCGGTACCCGGAATCACTCCGATGCCACGCCAATCCGCGTCCGAACCCTCAAAGACATCCAGGAGTTTCTCGCGCGCGGCAGGATTGCCCTGCGGCTGGACTCCGCGCTTGTACCCGATCTCTATCTCGGCGCGTCCCTCGGCGACCTGCTTGATCAGCATGTACACCGCCTGCAGGATGTCGATGGGCTCGAATCCCGCGATAACGCTGGGCACCTGGTACTCGTCGGCGATGAACTGGTAGGGATCGAGGCCGATGATGGTCGACACGTGCCCGGGGAGTACGAACCCACCGATCCGGACCTCCGGATCGTTCAGCAGCGCTCGGAGTGCCTCGGGAACAGTCTTGTGCACCGAGAACACCGAGAAGTTGTCGACATCGCGCTGTGCGGCCTGCTGTATCACGGCGGCGACCGTGGGAGCGGTGGTCTCGAATCCCACGCCGAGGAAGACGACGTGCTTGTCGGGGTTGGCGCGTGCGATGTCGAGCGCGTCCAGCGTCGAGTACACCACGCGGACATCTCTGCCGTCGGCCTTCTCGGAGGTGAGCGAGGAGTAGGAGCCGGGCACCTTCATCATGTCCCCGAACGTCGTTAGGATGACGTCGGGCTGGCGACCGAATTCGATCGCCATGTCGATGTCGCGGTTCGCCGTCACGCACACCGGACAGCCGGGTCCGGAGAGCAGCGTGATCGTATCCGGCATGACGTCACGGAGTCCGTGCCTCGCGATCGACACGGTGTGGGTTCCGCAGACCTCCATGATGTTGAAGGGCTTCGTTGTGGACTTCGAGATAGCCTCGATCAGACCCCGGGCGATCTCGGGGTCACGAAAGCCAGCCGAAAGATCCATGCTAGGCCTCCGCTTCGATGATGTTGAGTTCCTTGAGGGTCTGAAGCGTCTCTTGAGCGTACTCCTCATCCACGACCTGGATGGCGAATCCCGCGTGAACGAGCACGTAATCACCGATCGTCGCCTCGGGGACGATGTCGAGACTGACGCGTCGCGTCACTCCCATGATGTCGACCTCGGCCATGTTGTTCTCACCGATGCCCTTGACTCGGGCGGGGATGGCTAGGCACATGCGTACGGCCTCCCTATTGGCTCGCTGTGGACCTTCCTACACTTCATGCCGCCTCGCCCATGCGACGACGGCCTGACCGAACGAAACGCCTCCATCGTTGACCGGCAGCTTCAGATGGACCAGCGGGCGGAGATCCACCGCTTCAAGCGCGCGAATCACACCGCCGAGGACGATCCTGTTCATGAAGACGCCTCCGGCCAACGCAACAAATCTCGTACCTGCTTGCTTCGCCGCGCGCACAGAGACCCGCGTCACGGCATCGACTACGGCGGCGTGGAATCTGGCCGAGATCTCCGGCGCGGCCACGCCCGACGCGATGTCGGTAAGAATGGAGGATACCACCGGACGGGAGTCGATGACGACCGGCGCTTCGCCTTCAAGGCCGAATCGGTACGGGGACTCCGTCGATGGAAGCGCGATGGCCTCCAGCTCTATCGCGGCCTGCCCCTCGTAGAGGGCGTCGTCCCGTACCCCCGTGAGAGCTGCCACGGCGTCGAAAAGCCTGCCCGCCGACGACGTGGGAGGGCAGTTGACGCCACGCTCGATCATCCGCAAGAGCAGGTCCTCCTCGCCCTCGGCGAGCCTGGACCTCAGGGGGTCCGCGCCGGGGTGCTCCAACAGGTCTCGGCCAAGTCCGGCCAAGACTCCGATCGCCATCCTAGCGGGACGTTTGATAGCAGAGGCGCCGCCAGGCAGTGGCACCTCGGCGAGGTGTGCGTAACGCTCGAAGCCCTGCCAGTCCGCGACCAGCACCTCGCCGCCCCAGATGTGGCCGTCGCTCCCGTAGCCGGTCCCATCGAAGGCGACCCCGACGACCTTCTCCGAGACGCCATGCTCGGCGGTGACGCTGGCGATGTGCGCGTGGTGATGCTGCACTCCGATCTTCGGCATCGACGTTGCCATGACTAGCTTCGTGGAGAGGTACTCCGGATGCAGGTCGTACGCGGCGATCTCAGGGGTGACGCGGAAGAGCCGCTCGTAGAGTCTGAGCGTGCTTTCGAAGTGCTCGAGCGTCTCGGCGTTCTCCATGTCGCCGATGTGCTGCGAAACGAAGGCATGCGAGCGAGTCAGCAGGCAGAACGTGTTCTTCTGCTCCGGTCCCGCAGCGACGATGTCGACGTCGGAGCGAAACGGAAGCGACAGCGGAAAAGGCGCGTATCCTCGCGCCCTGCGCACCAGCTCGAGTCTCTTCTCGACGACGCGAACGACCGAGTCGTCGTAGCGCGAGTAGATGCCGCGGTCGTGAAGCAGGAAGGCGTCGGCGATATCGGCCAGTCGCGCCAGCGCTTCGGCATTCTCCATGGCGATAGGCTCTTCGCTCAGGTTGCCCGATGTCATCACAAGAGGACGCCCTACTCGTGAGAGCAGCAGGTGGTGCAGCGGCGTATACGGGAGCATCACTCCGAGCTCTGAGAGGCCCGGCGCGATGGATGGCGCGAGTCGCTCCGAGCCCTTGCGGCCGAGGAGCGCGAGCACTATGGGCCGCGCTGTCCCAGCGAGCAGCTCCTCCTCGTCGGGCGTGAACTCGCAAAGCTCCCTCGCGGCGACGATGTCGGGCACCATCACCGCCAAGGGCTTGCCCCAGCGATGCTTGCGGACTCTCAAGCGCGATACCGCGGACTCGTTCGTGGCGTCACACGCGAGCTGGAAGCCGCCCAGCCCCTTGATCGCCACGATGAGTCCGGCGTCGAGCAGAGAGACAGCGGTGGCTAGTATCGCCTCGGCGCGGCGACGCTCAGAGCCCACTTCCCGGTGCGGTCTCGGGATCGGCTCCGCCTCGGGCGTCCAAGAGACGTCGTCAGCCACAGCTGCGCCCTCGGCCACACGGCGCGCGGTCGCAATATCTGCGGCCTCGTCGTTCGCGAGGTTGAGGTAGAGGCGCGGGCCGCACACGAAGCACGCGTTCGGCTGCGCGTGGAATCGGCGGTCCGAGGGGTCGTGATACTCCGCATCGCACTGCTCGCACATCGGGAAGTCACGCATGGTCGTGGTCGGGCGGTCGTACGGGATATCCTCGATGATGGTGAAGCGTGGACCGCAGTTCGTGCAGTTGATGAACGGGTAGCCGAGCCGCCGGTCGCACTCGTCCAGCATTTCGGAAAGACACGCCGGGCACGTAGCGACATCCGGCGAAACCAGGGTCATCGCGCCTTCAACCGTTTCCGACTCCAGGATCGAGAACTCGGCGAATCCTTCGGGCTCGACATCCTCCGAGACGACTCGCTCCACTACCGCCATCGGCGGCGCGTCGTCGCGTAGCGCGCGCCCGAACGCTTCGATCCTCTCGCGCTCGCCCTCTACGACGCAGAACACACCTTCGGAGGAGTTGCGCACCCAGCCTCGCAGCCCGAGTTCGACCGCCAGGTTGTAGACGAAGGGCCGAAAGCCGACGCCTTGGACGACGCCGGTCACGTGGAAATGACTGGCGGTCACGGATGTCGCCCGGGATGCTCTCGGTTGTTGGCGACGAAAAGGTTGTTGATCTGCACGAACAGCTTGTACGCCTGATCGAGCAGGCGCATGGCCTCGACCGCCGTCTCCGCGTCGAGGGTCTCTTGTGGGCCGTGGAACGGCGAATCGTGGATGAACGCGTTGCGCGCCTCTCTCACGTCGCGCCAGCGCCTCGGGAAGTCTCTATAGCCGAGCTCCTCGGCGACCTCCTCGAACTGCTCGCCGACGAGCTGGGGGAAGAGGCGACCGATCCTGCCACCTATCGCCCTCTGGCCGTCGAGGACGACGGAGCGGATCATGACGTCGGCGCCTCGCGCGGCGAGGATGCGGTCGATGATGTCCTCCAGGATCGCCTCGAGGAACGCGGCTACCAGGATGACCACGATCTCGGACTCGCCCTCCGCTTGGTAGCGTCTGATTCGCGAGTCGAGCCTGCGCAGGCGTTCGGTCGGGAAGCCGCGCCTGTTGGCCATTCCGGATGCCCCGCAGAGCGGACACGCACCGCCGGCCACGAAGTCGGAGCTTGCGGACAGAAGACCGCATGCCGGGCACTCGGAGTAGCGCGGTGCCTCGTCAGCCGATGTGGCCGGGTGGATGGCGGAGCGGAGCTTGCGTCTTTTCACTCGTCGATTGTAGCAGGGCGAATGCCGCCGCCAGCGTCTCCGTGATCGCGCTAGACGCGCTCTACGGTGACGTGGGGACCGGAGGCGGCTCCGTCTACGTCCGCCACGGCCTGCTCGAGCTTGCTGCGTGCCTCACCTAGGATGACCGTCACCTGCGCGAGTTTGGCGCTCGCGTCGGTCTCGCTTCCGCGGTCGGCAAGATGGTGCAGCTGCTCGAGCCACTCTTGCGCCAGGGCAAGCGACTCGTTCACGTGAGTGATCGACAGCTTGAGCTGTCCCTTGTTGATGCCTTTCTCGCAGATGGTGACACACCTCCTGGTCGCCTCGGGCGGATGGGTCCGCGCGGTGCTTCGCGGTCGCGCGCGACGCCGTCTTCGGCTTCCGAGCCGAGATCAGCCGATCGGAGGGCTATCCGATCCAGGGAGCAAGTTCCTCGGCAAGCTTCTTCTTAGGCATCGCGCCGACGAGCTTCTTCACTACCTGTCCTTGCGCGAACACGAGCAGCGTGGGGATGGAGAGCACATCGAACTTGGTCGCGGTCACGGGATTGTCGTCGACGTTGAGCTTCGCGATCACGATCTTGTCGGAGTTCTCGGCGGCGATCTCGTCGAGCACCGGTTCCATCATGCGACACGGGCCGCACCAGGGCGCCCAGAAGTCGAGCAGCACCGGCTTGGAGTTCTGCACCACGTCGCTTTCAAAAGAGCTGTCCGAGACCTGCAGCAGCTTGTCGCCCATGAGTCAGTGCTCCTTTCGAGCGCCGGAATGATGGCGCTCGCCCGTCGTTCAGATCGAGCAAACCTTCGCGTCAATGTACCGCAAAGCCTCGAACGCTGCAGAGGCGCCTTTGGCCGCCGCCGTGATCACTTGCTTGAGATCCGAGTCGGTGACATCACCGGCGGCGAATACGCCAGGCCACGACGTTCGGCCGTCGTGGTCTATCTTGATGTACCCGTTATCACTGAGGTCAACCAGTTCGCTCGCGAGCGCGCTGACGGGGTCTACGCCGACGTATATGAAGACTCCGTCGAGCTTCAGAAGCTCCTCGTTCCCGTCCTTTGTGGACTGCAGTCGCAAGGCCGTCACCTTTCCGCTCTCGCCGACGACCTCGACAGGGATCTTGCTCCACAAGATGGTGACCTTATCGTTTTCCAAGCACCGTTCCTGGATGCACTTGGTCGCCCGAAGCTCGTCGCGGCGGTGGATGAGGTAGACGCGCGAGGCGAACTTGGTCAAGAACAGCGCTTCCTCGACCGCCGCGTCTCCTCCGCCGATGACCGCGACCGCCTTCTCGCGGAAGAGCGCGCCGTCGCACGTCGCGCACCAGGACACGCCTCGGCCGGTGAACTCGGCCTCGCCGGGGATTCCGAGCTTCCGGGGCACCGCGCCCATGGCCAGTATCACCGCCCGCGCTAGGAACTCCTCTCCGTCAGCCACGACGACGAAGTCCAGCCCCTCGGGTCTGATGCCCTCGACCGGCGTGAAGCTGCGAATGTCCGCTCCGAAGCGCTCGGCCTGCGCCACCATCAGGTCTGCGATCTGTTGACCCGACACGCCCTCCGGGAAGCCAGGGTAGTTCTCCACGAGGTCTGTAGTGACGATCTGCCCGCCGGGAATACCACTCTCGAACACCACCGTGCTTGCCCGGGCGCGCGCCGCGTACAGGGCTGCGGTGAGGCCGGCGGGACCGCCGCCTACTATCGCGATATCGATCGTTTCCAAGGGGATATGGCTCCTCGGGGGTCGGGGGACTACGCGTGAGGTTCGCTAAGGGGTCGGCGTCGCCGTCGGCGTCGCCGTGGCCTCGCCGGACCCCTCGATTTCCGCCAGGTTCTTGGACGCCTCTTGTCTTGCCGCCAGCGCGTGCGCGTCGCCGTCGCGCGTGAGTTCGACGACCTTGCGGAACTGCGCCGAGGCGCTGGCGCGGTCATTGCGCCCTCGCCAGTAGAAGATTCCGAGGTTGTAGTTGGCCTGCACGTGATCGGGCGCTCGCTCTATGACGAAGAGGGCCTCCTGGATTGCCCTGTCGGTCTGCCCCGCGTAGAAGAACGAGGACGCCAGGTCCGCGCGTGCGTCGACGTCACCGGGGTTGAGCTCGAGGTATCGCTGGTAGTACTTGATGGCGAGCTGTGCGAAGCGCACTCGGCTGGTCTGCTCGAACAAGTCGTAGTAGGCGTTGGCCAACCCTGCCAACGCGTCCTTGTCGGTGGGCCGCTGCTGAAGCGCGAAGTAGTTGTCGACGGCCTGTTCTTGGGTCGGCGACAGGACCTCCCGCAACTCGGCGGGCATCGCTATCTGGGAGGGGGGCTGAGCCTGGGGTCCCCACACCGTCACGAATATGATTGCCGCGAAGATCGCCAGGGCGACGGCGAGGATTCCGAGAGGGATCTTGTACCGCTGGAAGGGTCGGATTATGTAGCGGCGCGCGAAGTTCCCCTCGACGCCTTCGCCATAGCGCTGCACCGGTAGGCCGAGAGTCTGTGCTTTCAGCAGCATATTAAGGTCGTTTGTGACCAGCGCCATGTCGTCCCTGCCGCCTTGGCGAATGCTGAGGGCGACGGCGAGGATGCGGTCATCAGGGTTTCGCGCCGACATGCCCTCGGGGAGGTCCGCTTCGCTCTCGAAGGGGACCACGCGCAGGGTGCCCCCGTCCGGCAGGGCCACGCCCTCGATCAGGCTGCCTGACTCGGAGAGATCGAACAGCGCTCGGCTGACCTCTCTGCCTCGGAATCGCAGGTCCGGATCCACCCTGGACGTCTTGAGTTTGTCCAGTTCGCCCAGCACTGTCTCGGGGATCACGATTTCGGTGTCCGGGAACGCGAAGAGGGCACCGGGGTCGGCGAGGAGCACATTGGTATCGAGCAGGACCGTGCGCATAGCTGTCCTTACCGGTGATTCCCAGTCGTATGGATAGATCGCATGCGGGCTTCTCTAGCGAATAGGCGTCGACGTCTCGTCTCTCAGAACCCATGACCGCTTGAGCACCTTGACCATGATGGTCTCGAGCACCCAGGTTCCTGGGACGTCGGCTTCAGTGTAGACGTACACGTGCGACTCGTCTTGGTTGTACGCCCAAAGTCGCACGTCCCTGGTCTCGGCGTAGCCTGCGGCCATCTGACCAGCAGCGTTCCGGTCGTTGCCCTTCTGGGCCGCGTCCTTCGCGAACTGCGCTATGAGTCGCGTCGAGGTGTCGAGGTTGTTCATCGACATGAGGTAGCGCGCGACGTCGTTCACTATCACGGACAAGATGAGGATAGCGATGCCGATCTGGATGATCCTCTTGACCCAGTCGCCCATCTGTCACTCCAAGCTAGGTGGTCGTGCCCCCGGATCACGCCTTAATGTTATCAGCATCCGCCACAAGCACACGGTGACGGATGAACAGGAGCATGCCGAACAGGAGCACGACGACTATGCCCACCGTCACCAGTCGGTCCAAGTAGGACGCCCGAATCGTCACAGTCGCCGAATCCAGCGGCAAATCCCCCGCCAACAGAGTGACCGTCATTCGGTCCGAGAGCTGCGTTCTCAAGTCGACGGGCACGGTGATGAACGTGTCCGAGGGCTTGGCGTCCACTTCGGCCGCGGCGCCGCCGGGGAACTGCATCCTGGCGGCCGAGTACGTCAACCGCAGCTTCAGCCGCTTCTCCGTCGCGTTGCCGACCGCGACGGGGACCTTGCCGTCCTGTCCCGACAACGTGATGTCTTTGA
>JBBILP010000050.1:0-7935 GCA_037444885.1 Actinomycetota bacterium
ACGCGCGAACAGCTGCTCCGCCTGCCCGCGCGGCGCGAGCGCCCGTGGGCGGACTTGCCGCCCGACGTCCGCGTCGTCGGCGCTCGCGGCCGCGCGCTCTGGGCGCTCGCCAAGGGACGCGAGCGAGTGGTGGTCGCATCGGCGTCCGCGCTCATGCGTTCCTTGCCGCCTCGCGACGCGCAGGTGTTCGAGCCGCTCGCGCTGGCGTCCGGGATGACCCTCGACCTCGAAGCCGCGGTGGCGCGCCTCGCTCGCATGGGCTACGAGCGCCTCGATCGGGTCGAGGAGCGTGGGACCTTCGCCGTGCGCGGTGGCCTGCTCGACGTCTTTCCCTCCGATGGCGCTCATCCGGTGCGGGCCGAGCTCCTCGGCGACGAAGTCGAAACGCTAAGACGCTACCTGCCCTCGACCGGCCAGGTCATCGGCGAAGCGGAGCCGACCGAGGTCTACCCGTGCAGAGAGGTCGCGCTCGGCACGAGGGCGGCGCAGGCCGCAAGGCGAGCGCTGGAGTCGGCCGCACGCGAGGATGATGCGGTCGCCCACGACCTGGCGCGCATCGAAGCGGGCGTCTACTTCAACGGCGTCGAGCGGTACTTGCCGCTCTTCTATCGCAAGCCTGGCCGAGTGACCGACTACGTGGCGCCGGAGGCCCTGGTCGTCGTGGCCGAACCGCGGTCGCTGTTCGACGCGGCGGTTCGCGCGCAAGGTGAGGCCGAGCAGGCCGCCGCCGAGGCCGGCGTCGCGGACGGGGGCCTGACGCTGAAGGCGAGCGAGCTGGACCTCGGCGGGAAGCAGCGGCTGACGCTGCTGTCGCTGCTGCGCGCGGGCGGCCTGGTCGATGCCGAACTCGCGGCGAGGCGTCCGGAGGTCGCCGGTGGCGAGGAGCGCTTCCTCGCCGGCGTGCGATCGCTCGTCGACCTCGAATACGCGGTCGTGGTGGCCGCTTCCGTGCGTGAGGTCCGCTCGCGCATGCGGGAGACCCTGGTAGCGGGGGGTGTCTCGATAGCGGATCTCGCCGACGAGCAGGGAATCGCGCGCGGCCTCGCGTTCTTTTCGCGCGCCGAGATACCCGCGGGCTTCGTGATTCCCGACGCGCGCGTCGCGGTCGTGAGCTCCAGCGACGTGCGTCCCCGCTCGGGTGCGAGACGAGTGGGCGCCACGGACGTCTCGGCTATCACGTTCGATTTCGCTCCCGGGGACTACGTCGTGCACTCCACTCACGGCATCGGGCTGTTCAGCGAGATCGTGCGCCAGGACGTGGTCGGCACGCAACGTGACTATCTGCTGCTCGAGTACGCGAAGGGCGACAAGCTGTACGTTCCGGTCGACCAGATCGATCGGGTCACCCGCTACGTCGGCCCGGATTCGTCCGCGCCCAGGGTCACTCGGCTGAACACCGCAGACTGGTCGCGCGCGACCGGCAAGGCGCGCAAGGCCGCGCGCAAGCTCGCCTTCGACCTGGTGGATCTGTACGCGCGCAGGGTGACCGCGAAGGGCAAGGAGTTCGGCTCGGACACGCCGTGGCAGATGGAGATGGAAGCGCTCTTCCCATACGTGGAGACGCCCGACCAGCTGGCCGCGATCGCCGACGTCAAAGCGGACATGGAATCCGACAAGCCGATGGACCGGCTCGTGTGCGGGGATGTCGGGTACGGCAAGACCGAAGTCGCGATCCGCGCCGCGTTCAAGGCGGTGCAGGACGGCGTGCAGGTCATCGTGCTCTGTCCGACCACCATCCTCGCGCAACAGCACTTCACGACCTTGTCGGAGCGCTTCGCGCCCTTCCCGGTACGAGTCGAGGTGCTGTCCAGGTTCCGTTCGCGAGCCGAGCAAGCCGAGGTGCTGCGCGGATTCGCCGAGGGCACGGTCGACGTGCTCATCGGCACGCACAGGCTTCTCTCGGCGGACGTGGTCCCTCGCGACCTGGGACTGATAGTCGTCGACGAGGAGCAGCGATTCGGGGTCCAGCACAAGGAGCACATCAAGAACCTGCGCGAGCAGGTGGACGTGCTGACCCTCACCGCAACCCCCATCCCGCGAACGCTGCAGATGGCTCTTTCCGGCGTGAGGGACATGTCGATCATCACGACACCCCCCCAGAATCGCATTCCTGTCCGAGTGCACGTGGGCGAGTACGACCCCGATGTCGTCAGCTCGGCGATTCGCGAGGAGGTATCGCGCGGCGGGCAGGTGTATTTCGTCTCGAACCGGGTCCGCTCCATCGACGCGGCCGCAAGGCGCGTGACGGACGCGGCGCCCGAGGCGCGCGTCGGCGTGGCGCACGGGCAGATGTCCGAGCGTCAGCTCGAGAGGGTGATGGAGTCTTTCGCCGCCAACGAGCTGGACGTGCTCGTGGCCACAACGATCATCGAGAGCGGGATCGACAACCCGCACACCAACACGCTGATCATCGAGGACAGCCAGCGACTCGGGCTGGCGCAGCTCTACCAGCTGAAAGGCCGCGTCGGCCGTTCGCACGTGCGGGCCTCGGCGTACTTCTTCTTTCCGAGAGGCGCGGGGCTCACCGCTGAGGCCACCGAGCGCCTGCTGGCCATCCGCGAGCACGCCGATCTCGGCTCGGGCATGAAGGTCGCGCTCAAGGACCTCGAGATACGCGGGGCGGGCAGCCTGCTCGGCGCGGAGCAGCACGGGAACATGAGCGCGGTGGGATTCGACCTGTACGCGCAGATGCTGCGCGAGGCGGTAGCCGAGGCGCGCGGCGAGCGTGTGCTCGAGCGCCCGGACGTGCAGATCGACCTCCCGGCGCCCGCATTCCTGCCCGAGGAGTACGTTCCGGCCGCCGACGAACGCGTTGCGATCTACCGGCGTCTGGCAGGCGCGGCGACACCTGAAGCGGTCGAGGCGATACGCGGCGATCTCGCCGAAGCGCACGGCGCGCCTCCGGAAGCCGCGCGCAATCTGCTCGGCGTCGCGCGGCTGCGCGTGCTCGCGGCAGACGCGGGCGTGAAGTCCCTTAGCTACGCTCGGCGAAGGATCAAGGTCCGAGGCATCGCGCTTGACGCCGAGGCACGCGGCATGCTGGCCACAGCCGGTGGCGTATACAACGAACGCGAGGCGTCCGTGGTCTTCGAGGCGAACGCGGACGATTCCCTTGTCCAACAAGCGGAGACGGTCCTCGGTGCTATACTTTCGGCAGCCAAGTGCGCTTTCTAATCTCTCTGGAGGTCAAATGAGGTATCTTCGCGCGGCCATCGTCGTGCTCACGCTCGTCGCCATGGCCCTGACCACGACGGGCTGCGGGTCCAAGGACGTGGCAGCCAAAGTCAACGGTGAGGTCATCAAGACCTCCGACGTCGACGCCCAACTCGAGCAGGTCAAGAAGCAGTATCCCCAGATGTTCGAGGGGGTCGACGGTGACGTCAGGCTGGAGGACTTCCGCCGTCGCCTTCTCGGCAACCTCATCGACCAGGTGCTGGTTCGCCAGGCCGCCGAGAAGCGCGGCGTGAAGGTCACGGACGCGGATCTCGACAAGAAGGTGGAGGAGATTCGCAAGGGCTTCCCGGACGAGAAGCAGTTCGAGGCCGCCCTCTCGGGTGCCGGCATGTCGGTCGAGAAGCTGCGCGATACGATGAAGAGCCAGCTCCTGACGCAGAAGCTTCTCGAGCAGATCACCTCGGAGATCAAGATCACCGATGCCGAGATCAAGTCCTACTACGAGGCGAACCAGAAGCGCTTCACCCAGAGTGCGGCGCTGCGCATCTCGCACATACTCTTCAATGAGGACGAGAAGACCAAGGCGGAAGGGGTGCTCAAGGAGCTGAAGGCGGGCGGGGATTTCGCGGCCGCGGCCAAGAAGAACTCCCGCGACTCGACCAGCGCCTCGAAGGGCGGCGACCTCGGCTGGCCCGCGACCCCTCTTCTGCAGGAGATCCAGGACGCAGCGAGCAAGCTCAAGAAGGGCGAGATGCGCGGCTCGCTGGTGAAGTCAACGTTCGGCTGGCACATCCTCAAGCTCGTGGAGACTCGCGCCGAGAAGCTGCAGACCCTTGAGGAGTCTCGCGCGGAGATAGTGCAGGAGCTGACGAGCCAGCGTCAGGCCGACACGTATCAGAAGTTCTTGGACGCCGAGCGCAAGACGGCGGTGATAGAGTACGTGGACCCGGCGTTCAAGGCGCTGGAAACCACACCTACCGCCAAGTAGTCCCGCCCGATCTCGGAGGCTGACGCCGACGTGGGTTCCATAGCCGTCGTGGGCCTCGGCGTGGAGGGCGAGCTGGCCCCCGGCCCGCTTACCCTCGGCCGCCTGCGCGCCGCGGACGTCGTCGTGGTCGCCTCGCCCGACGGACTCGCCGCTGGAGTCCTAGGCGATGTCGACATCCAGGTGACGCCCCTGCCCGAACTGGGCGTGCCCATCGACGCCCCGGGTGACGAGGTCATCAGCGCGCTGTTGAGCCTCGCCGAGACCCGCGACGTCGCGTACGTGACCGTCGGCTTCCCGTTCCTGAAGGGCGGCGTGGTCAGCGGCCTTCTGGCGCGCTGCCGCCGCGGCGTAGAGGTCTTCCCGGTGACTTCGCCGGTCCAGGTGGCGCTTCTCGCCATCGACTCGGATATGACCGCCGATCTCGACATAGTGGACGCCGCAGCGGTGGGCACCGCGTCGATCGAGCGCGGCTCCCATATCGTCGTCACCGACGTGCGCAACCGCATGCTCGCCAGAAGAACCGCGGACGTGCTCACTCGCGTGTTCCCCTCCGACCAGAGCGTCGTTCTGGCCCGCCGAGTAGGACCCGGCGGCTTCTCGATGTCGATGCTCACGCTCGCGGCGCTCGCGGAGGCGGAGGTCGCGGAGGAGACGGCCGTCTACATCCCGCCGTATCACCTCACGCCGCCCGGCGGCTTTGGCGAGCTGGTACGGGTGATCGGAGTGCTTCGGAGTCCGGACGGCTGCCCGTGGGACCGCGCGCAAGACCACCGCTCGCTGCGCCACAACACTATCGAAGAGGCGTACGAGACGGTGGCCGCCATCGACGCCGGCGATCTGACCCATCTCGCCGAAGAGCTGGGCGATCTGCTGCTGCAGATCGTGCTGCACGCCCAGATCGCATCGGAGTCCGGCGCCTTCACCATCGACGACGTCGTGGCCGGAGTCACGACGAAGCTGCGTCGACGACATCCGCACATCTTCGGCGACGCCGTGGCCGAGACACCCGAGGACGTATCGGCGCGATGGGATGCGATCAAGCGCGACGAGAAGGCGGGAAGCGGGGCGCTGGACGGACTTGCGGCCTCTCTTCCGAGCCTGATGTACGCGCAGAAGATGTCGCGCCGCGCTGTTGCGGTCGGCTTTGAGTGGGAGACGCTGGACGACGTCTGGACGAAGGTGCACGAGGAGATCGAGGAGCTCAAAGCCACCGAGCCCGGCTCCGAACGAGCGGCGGACGAGATCGGCGATCTGCTCTTCACGATCGTGAACGTGGCCCGCAAGCAGGGCATAGACGCCGAGACCGCGCTCCGCGGCACGTGCGAGAAGTTCCGCAGGCGATTCGGGGAGATGGAAGCGGCGGCCTCGGCCGAAGGAGGGTCGCTTTCCGAACTCGATATCGCGGCGATGGAGCGGTTGTGGCAGGCTGCGAAGAGGGCGGAATCACAGTCGGGGCAAGGAAAGGGGAACGACCCGTCATGAGCATAATCAGCGACGTATTCGCGCGCGAGATACTCGATTCGCGCGGCAACCCGACGGTCGAGGTCGACGTCATGCTCGACGACGGTTCGTTCGGCCGCGCCGCGGTGCCGTCGGGCGCGTCCACGGGCGCGTTCGAGGCGATGGAGCTGCGCGATGCCGACTCCGCACGATACTCGGGCAAGGGCGTGCGAACCGCAGTCGCCAACGTGAACGATCTCATCGCGCCGGAACTCGTGGGCGTCGACGCCTCCGACCAGCGCGAAGTCGACGCGCTCATGCTCGACCTCGATGGCACGCCGAACAAGTCGAAGCTGGGCGCGAACGCGATCCTCGGAGTGTCCCTGGCCTCGGCGAGGGCAGCGGCGGACTCGACAGGTCTTACTCTCTACTCTTACCTCGGAGGAGCGAACGCGCACACGCTCCCAGTGCCGATGATGAACATCCTCAACGGAGGAGCGCATGCCGACAACAACGTGGACCTGCAAGAGTTCATGGTCATGCCGGTCGGCGCCGGCTCCTTCGCCGACGCGGTGCGCATGTGCTGCGAGATCTACCACACGCTGAAGAAGGTGCTGCACGACTCGAATCTCGGCACCGGCGTCGGCGATGAGGGCGGTTTCGCTCCGAACCTCGGCAGCAACGAAGAGGCCTTGAAGGTCATATCGGACGCCGTGGAGAAGGCCGGATACGGGCTGGGCGACCAGGTCATGTTCGCCCTGGACCCAGCGACCACGGAGATCTACGACGAGAAGCGCGGTCTGTACGTGCTTGCGGGCGAGGGACGCGAGCTGACCTCGGACGAGATGGTGGACTTCTGGGCCGACCTCGCCGACCGGTATCCGATCGTAAGCATCGAGGACGGCATGGCCGAGGAGGACTGGAGCGGTTGGAGGGCGCTCACGGAGAGGCTAGGGAGTCGCGTTCAGCTGGTCGGCGACGACCTTTTCGTGACCAACTCCGAGCGGCTGCGTAGGGGTATCTCCACTGGTGTGGCGAATTCGATTCTGGTGAAGCTCAACCAGATCGGTACGCTGACGGAGACGCTGGACGCGATCGAGACCGCGAAGCGGGCAGGGTACACGTGCGTGATCTCGCACCGAAGCGGTGAGACCGAGGACACCACGATCGCGGACGTAGCGGTCGGCACGAACGCCGGGCAGATCAAGACCGGCGCCCCGGCGCGCTCGGACAGGGTTGCGAAGTACAACCAGCTACTGCGCATCGAGGAGGAGTTGGGAGGCTCGTCGGTCTACCCCGGCATGCAGGCCTTCTACAACATCGGCTAGGACGCCAGGACAGGTCGGGGTCCGCACAAGATGAGCGAGCGGCGCAAGACAGCGGAGGACGCATCCTTCCATTTCGGCGTGCCGATCTCCTCCGCCTTGGAGCGCCGAGAGAGACTTGCGGACGACTACTCGACCGACTATGGCGCCGAGCGGGTATTCCCCGAACTCGTGCGGGCGGTGCTCGATGAGGTGGCCCCGGATTCGCGAGTCCTCGAGGTCGGCGCGGCGACGGGGCTGATGACAAGGCCGCTGCTCACACGCGCCGGGATACTCACCGCTCTCGAGCCCTCGGCGGGCATGTTGCGCAGACTCATCTCCTCCGACGTGGCGAGTTCGGACAGGCTGGTGACGATCCAGGGCATGGTCGAGAGCCTGGTTCCCGAGCTTGCATGGGAGATCGCGGTCGTCACCTTCACTCCCAGGCGTGGGGTCGGTCTGCTGCGTCTGCTGCTCGAACTTGCTGTCCGCGTGACGGACACCGTCGTGATGATGCTGGCCGACGACGGGTCGATGGATTGGGCGTTCCTAGCTCGGGCGGCGGCCGTGCAAGGGTTCGACGTACGTATCCGCATCGTGAACGGCGCCGAGGGCCGACGGGCCTTCGTGCTGGTGGCGGACGTGTCGACGTGGGAGCCGACCTTCGCCGAGGATATCGGCTGGGCCGCCGACGCGCGTGAGGTCACCGTACCGTATCCTTCGCCCCGAGGCGCCGCGACCAGACTGGTACGCACGTTCATGGCGAGCGGAGACCGCGGGCTCGTCATCCACACTGACCCGCGCGGGGTGGAGAAGTTGCACGGCAGCGTGCGGACCGCGGTCCACAGACTCGGCAGGGGGGAACTGACGGTCAGGAGGGACGGCGCCCTCATCAAGGTCGTGCGCGTCCCGCCGGCCTCGGAGCGAGGTTCGCATGACTAGGAGAACGAAGATAGTCGCGACGATCGGGCCGGCTTCGGAGAGCGCCGAAGTACTGCGCGGGATGGTCGCGGCCGGTATGAGCGTCGC